>JADFLH010000075.1 GCA_022564515.1 Nitrososphaerota archaeon | reverse complement strand
AAAAATCCATTAAGACACGGCTTAAGTGTTCTATTAACCATCTTCAAACTAATTGTTGAAACTAAACCTCTTCAAGCATTTGGAACTCCTTCAATTTTATTCTTCATTGCATCAGGAATAAGCACCTATTTCGTAGTGGATTTTTACAATAATGTGGGAAGACTGCCACTTGGTTTAACAGTATTTACAATGTTGCTCGTTTCAATAGCATTTTTCCTAATATTGGCAGCTATAATATTGTACGTATTATCAAGAGTTTCGTCTAAAATGAATTTTTACGCGAAAAGTTAAATTTTCAGTCTTTTTTTAACGAAATCTATGGAATTAACTGACATGGGATCTATTTTGTTTAAGATTGCAAGATAGATTGACGAATAATCTAATAGATAAATTAAGCTAATTATTTTAGATAAAATACCACCTTCCACCGAAAAAACTTCCTTGTATTCAATTTCTCTTTCTTCAAAAAACTCTTTTATAATTTTCCACCTTTCTTTGGTTTTAATATAATCATCTTTTCCTTCTATGAGGATAGGGTTTACTTTGGCTACCTTCTCCCATGATACAACTCCATTATGACATGCTTCTAGAACGTCTTCAGCCATAGCGTGGGTTTTTGCGTTTTCTTGAATAGAATTTTTGAATCTTATAGCTGCGGATTGTAATCCTTGTGGATAATAAATCATAGGTATTCCTGTTATCCATTTTGCTAAATCTATAGAATGATTATCATTGCTCAAGTTACCAGAAAAAATTTTTGATTTAATGTTCTCTAAAGAAGAAATTGAATCTAAAACTTCTTGTTTTCTTATAGGAATTGTCGGCACTAACACTTTGAGAATTCCGTACATAAAGGAACTGAAGGAAGCTCGGGGAGAATGGAATTGGTTTATTTTTCTATATTCAACATTGTTTTTCATGCAATAATCTTTCATTTTACCTCCTGACGAAAAAGCAACAACATTATTACTAATTTTTTTTGCTGAATCAAGAACTTGCAAAGTTTCTTTTGTATCACCAGAAATACTTGTAGCAACTACCAAAGTATTGGAATTCACAGTTTTTGGAAGTAAATATCCCTTTACAACAGAAATATGAATTTCAGATCTTGAGAGAATAGATG
The DNA here is from genome assembly GCA_022564515.1 of Nitrososphaerota archaeon. GTDB lineage: Archaea > Thermoproteota > Nitrososphaeria > Nitrososphaerales > Nitrosopumilaceae > DRGT01. The sequence continues at coordinate 2,522 of JADFLH010000075.1, read as the reverse complement.
AAAAAACGTCTCCAATTGTTCCTGACCCTCCCATTCCTGCAAAAACAATGTGTTCAATATTTTTAAAATCTAATTCAGTTAGTTCTGCTTCAAAAGAACTATGAGCAATTTGTGGCCATTGATCGTAAATTTTGTGCATCCCGCTACTATCATATTCCTGTAAAACCTCCTCGTTGATCAACTATTAATTCGCTTGATAAAAGGCATATAATGTTTAGTGTCTGGATAGTTGATCAGCCAATAATCTTAACAATTAAGATAATAAAGTGACTAATCACTTTCTCAGACATGAAGATTTTTGTAACAGGAGGAGCGGGCTTTATTGGCCGACATCTTGTTGAATCATTAAACCATGGAAATGAAGTTACAATTTTTGAAAATTTTTCAAATAGTTCAAAACAAGAAATTTCCAATCTTCTACAAGATGGTGTAACCCTTGTACAAGGGGATTTGACTGATCGTGATCTTTTAAAAAAAGTTGTAAGGGATTATGATTTGGTAATCCACCTCGCAGCTAAAATTGACATTAAAGAATCAATCAAGAATCCACACTTATCTAATGAAATTAATGTTAAAGGAACAATCAATCTTTTGAAAGCATGTGTTGATAATAGTATACTAAAATTCATTGCAGCTTCCTCTGCTTCCATTTATGGTGATCCTGAGGTTATACCTGTAACTGAAGAAACAGTTCCCAATCCAATCTCACCTTATGCCGCAGATAAATTAGCAATGGAATCCTATGTTCACGCTTTTGCTAATACCTTTAAGATGAACTCAATATCTCTAAGATTTTTCAATGTCTATGGTAAAAGCCAATCAAATGCCTATGCAGGAGTGATAACAAAATTTATGCAAAGGATTGCTTCTAACAAACCACTGATAGTTTTTGGTGATGGAAAAAATACCAGAGACTATATTCATATCAAGGATTTAGTTCAAGGAATCTCAAAGGCTATTGATCATATTGATGGAAAAAAGGGTCGCACCTATAACATAGCTACCGGAAAATCAGTATCTATTAATGAACTTGCTGAATTGATGATATCAATTTCTGGAAAGAATCTCGAAATACAACATGATCCTCCAAGAGAAGGAGATCTACGTTTTAGTGAAGCAAATATTCAAAGGGCTATTGATGAATTAAATTACCAACCCAATATCACATTGAAAGAGGGTTTGTCAAAATTATTACTAAATAGATGAAATCAAATATAGAACAAAATTTCATCAATAATTTATTTTAAGGCATTATCCCAACAAAATTATGGCCAAATTAAGGACAAAGGATGTTGTTGCAGGATTAGGAGAAATAGGTGGACCAATTTTTCAGCTCATATCAAAAGGAACTGCAACATTAGGATATGACAAAAATCCAAAACTTTACAAAAAAAGCTCAAAAAAATTCTCTTTATTAGAAACAAACTTTTTGCATATTTGCATTCCATTTACAGGAAAATTTATCCAAAACGTTTTTGCACTAAACAAAAAATATCATCCAAAAGGAATAGTAATTCACAGTACAATTAGCCCAGGCACTACAAAAAAATTCCAAGACAAGTTGTCAATTCCTATCATATACAGTGCAACGAGGGGTGTTCATAAAAGAATGCTTTATGATTTAAAACGATACACAAAATTTTATGCAATAGAATCAAATGCCCCAAAAGCAAAATGGGCAACCAAAACCTTTTCCAATTTAATGAAAAAGTGCAAAGTCAAAACAAAAAAGATGTCAAATCCAAAAACCTTGGAGCTTGCAAAGATTATTGTTGACACCTCATACTTCGGCTGGCTGATTAATTATGCACAAATCAGCAACATGATTGCAAAAAAACATGGCGTTGATTATGATGAAATGTGGTCATTTTCTGATGAAATACAGAAATTCCTTGGAAACAGACCAAAGATGTATCCAGGTTTCATAGGAGGACATTGTGTGGTAGAAAATTTAGACCTTATCAATAATGAAACACTAAACATGATTGATGAGATTAACAACCAATATGCATCAAAGATAAAGGATGCAAAATCTATTGCAAAAAAACACCAAAAAAGCTAGTTGGAAAAAGAAACCATGATACACTCACTGAAGACGTTAGAGTGGAAGGACAACAAGGTAGTAATGATTGATCAAACCAAACTACCAAACGAGCTTGCCTATGTCGAATACGATGATTATCAAGATGTTGCAAATGCAATCAAAACCATGGTGGTTCGTGGAGCACCCGCAATTGGAGTTTCAGGGGCCTTTGGAATGGCTTTGGCCGTTCTTCATAGTAATGCCCAAACAAAAGATAATTTGATTAAAGATCTAGAAGAAGCAAAAAAAATTCTTATTGAAACAAGGCCAACAGCTGTCAATCTAAAGTGGGGTCTTGAAAAAATAATGGCCGTTGCCCTTAAAGGCTCAGATGTTTCTGAAATAAAACAATCAGTAATTGATACTGCTAAAAAAATGGCAGATGAAGATGTTCAAACAAACATGACCATGGGAAAGTTAGGTTCTGAATTATTTGATG
>JADFLH010000001.1:95670-113010 GCA_022564515.1 Nitrososphaerota archaeon | reverse complement strand
CCTCACCTTCGGCTAGTGGACCGTGTAGTGCTATCAGTTGAATTGGTTCTGATGCAGAATAGGTCAACATCCCACTGTATGTCATTTCACTTGGTGGAAGAATGATTACTATAGAGTGTGCTTCATGCCCTATTCCTGGGTCTTGTACAGATTCCATTGTTGCAGTGGAAACGGTATCAGACATTTCTTTTTCTAGGTAGCTAACAGAGTAGCTTACTGTAAATTGTTCTGTATTCTTGGTATGGACTGCAAGAGCATTGCCTGTGAAAAGCCAAGAACCCATTGAGGTTTCTGGATCAATAAAGGTCAAAGCAAATTTTGTTTTGCCATCTGGAGTCCATATTGCTTGTCCGCTATCCTCACCTTCGGCTAGTGGACCGTGTAGTGCTATCAGTTGAATTGGTTCTGATGCATCATAAGATAGAATTCCTTTGTAGATCTTGTCAGTTGGCGGTAAGATAATTGAAATCTGATGAGATTCATGTCCTATTCCTGGGTCTTGTGTGGACTTGATTGTTTCAGATGCTGTTTTCCACTTATGAGCTACTTTTTCCATTGTTGGTTTCATTTTTTCTTCCATGGCTTCTTCTGTTACCTCTTCAGGTGGACTTGGCATTTTTGTAACTCCAGCTGTTTCAGAACACAGTCTGTCACCACAAACAATTTTCTTGTTTGCAGAGCCATAGCTTTTTATCGCTATACGACCAGGAGTATCTTTTCCTTTACTTTTTATTCCCTCTGCAAATTGAACAAGATCAATCGAAGATGCAATTGCAGCTGTCATTAGTATTGCTGCCACAAATAAAATTGAAAGTATGGTTTTTGTCATTAGAGATTAGATCGTTTTGTTCTACTTAAACTGTATCTTATGACATGAAAGTTAATTCACATTTCACAAACGCTATTGACATGTCTAGGGTTTTGGTCAAAACCTATAACTTTGATTAATCTCATTGTTTGTAGAAAAGTAAGTTAAACTAGGAATCTATTCTATTAATCAAGAGTATTTTTGTGCAATTAGATCAATGCCAGATTCACCTACTGCTCCAACTACTCGGTCAACAGCCTTGCCTGACTTGAACATTATAAAGATTGGAATTGCTTGGATGCCTAGCTTTTGTGCTATATCATTATTTTTGTCAATGTTTAGTCTTGCAAATTTTATTGTTTTGTATTTTCTTGAAAGTCTTGTAAACACTGGATACATTAACCTGCAAGGGGCACACCACTCTGCCCAAAAATCTACCAAAGTAGGAGAATTGCTTGATATTGTTTTTTCAAAGTTTGGAGAATCAAGATCAATTACTCTGGTTTCTTCCTGAGCTTTTTGCTCTTGTTGCCTTTTTATCATTTCTTGCAGCTTTTTTTGTTTGATTCGTTCTAGTTCTTCATCTGACATGTGAAAAACTGTTGGATGAGGATTATTTAATAGGTTATCATCTTGATTGGTTCGAATTCATCTAGGACCTCATTTACATTTGATATGAAACGAATCTAAAAATTCTTATAATTTAAATTAATTTTTGTACATAATGGACGAACCGGTTTCATTTGGCAATAAACGAACTTATGAAGATTTTAAAAAACAAATTCCCATTTTGGTGCAGCCTCATTTTGATTCAATAAGAGAGTTTTGTTTATCGTTAGGAAAAAATGTGGTTGAAGATGTTAGAATGCACAGAATTGTATTTGGAAAATCTATGACGTTAAGATGGTTTGCAGATGTTGAACCACAAAATGATGTCATTATTATCACGATTCAAAAAAATCGAAAAGAGCCACATCAAATTGTCAATATCAAATTAGACGATGAAATAACTGCACTTAAAGAATTTCTTAAAGAAGCTTATGAAAGAATTTAGAAAATTCTCCACCTAAGATAATTTGGAACCCCAAAAAAACTATAATATGATATTTGTGGACAGTCTTAATAATTCCAAGGATGTTTGAAAGCATGCCGATGTCTTTTTGATAATAATTGTTTGCGAGGATTATTTTGTATTTGTACCATACCATTTTTATTTCAAAAACAAAATGCTCATACGTTGACAGAGGCAAAATTTCAAGAAAATAAACTGCATGACATTTCTTTTTGGGGATTAAGAACAGCCATTGGCGTAATATTCATAGCTAATGGAACTGGAAAATTCAATCCAGGATTTTTAGAATTTCTAAATAACATCGGATTTCCTCCAGAAATGCAAATACCAATTGCTCTTGCTGAAACAATTCTAGGAATTCTTCTCATTGTTGGGGTTTTAACCAGAATATCATCATCGATGTTATCCATTATTATGTTAGGAGCAATATTCTATGTAAAAGGTGCATCCAATCTGACTGGACAGGGTGGCTATCAAATTGATCTAATTCTTCTTGCAGCTAATTTGGTTGTTATAGTAGCAGGGCCTGGAAGAATTTCAATTGCTAATATTACAAAGAAAATACCAAGATTTTTGCATTAACATTTGATGCGAACTATATACGGGTCCAAAATTAGACCAAAGAAGGTACAAGTCCCTATTACACATATAGCAATTCATAGTTTTACCGAATTCTTTTTAGCTAGATGTATCCAATAAACAAATTATGAAAAAAATATGTAAGAGATGCAACTCTAAATTTGAATGTGAAGAATCCCCTTCTTGTTGGTGCTTTTCAGAAACGGGTCTAAGAAATGATGAAATTCAATATGAAAATTGTGTTTGTAAAAAGTGTCTGCAACTACAGTATAAAGAAAGACTGCTCAGAAAGTAACAATATACCAATAATGAAAAATTAATAATTACCAAGTTTGAAAATCATATAATTGAGACTTAATCAACAACTAGTACAAATCAACCGTAATTTTCTAATTTGTTTCATAATATCAGCCTCTGTTTCCACCCTTACTGCTCAACTACTATCTGATTATGAAAATCACTTAATCACTACAATTACAATTATTGTTGGATACATAGCATTTTTTGGAGTTTTTGGAAGTTTGTTTTATCGGGATAATAAAAAACGCTTTAGACTATTGGAGTCAGACTTAGTCAAAAAAGAATTGATAAAACTAGTATCATCTTTGGGAATTGGTGAGGTTTTTTATCTTATTGTTAGGTGGTCTTCACTATTCTATTTTCTTGAAATAGAGTTTGAGCCTTTCCAATCTTCTTTAATTTCTGAAATAATTGCCACGTCGCTTTACATGAGTGTCATTTCTGTTTTCTTGAAGGTAACTAAAACTTACTAAGCTGACCGAAAGGAGATTATAACTACAGAAAGCTAAATCACCCATCTTGCCATAACACATCAAATACGTTCTAAATAATGCGAAGGTTTCATCGCAAAGGCTAAATCAATAGATCATAATCAAACAGTAATTTGGAACTGCCAAGAGGAATGAAGGACTTTGAGGAAGACGAGCTTGAAAAGATTGAAATTGTCAGAGAAAAATTCCTTGAAACCTCAAAGCTTTTTGGATTCAAGTTCATGGACCCATCACCAATTGAATCAATGGAAACACTTGAAGCAAAGTCAGGACCTGCAATCCGAGATGAGATCTATTTTTTCACAGATAAGGGAAAGCGCGATATTGCATTACGATTTGATTTTACAATAGGACTAACAAGGTGGGTGGTTTCTCAAAAATCACTCAGACTACCAGCAAAGATCTCAAGCTTTGGTGGCGTGTGGAGATATGATGAGCCACAAAGGGGCAGATACAGATACTTTAACCAATGGAACATCGAAATATTTGGAAAACCAAGCTTGGAATCAGAGACAGAAATTATCGAGTTTAGCTCACATCTCTTTGGTTCCTTGGGATTCAAAAATATCATAATTGATCTAAACCACAGAAAATTAGTCGAGTCTTTTATCAACAAGGTGTTTGGCTCTACAGATCAAACCCTAATCTTGGACATTTTTCGGGCAGTTGATAAGATACAAAAAAAATCAAAGGAGGAGATTCTAAATGAATACGGACAAAAGGGCTATTCAGCTGAAAATCTTGAAAAAATTCTACAGTTCTCTGAAATGAAGGGCACGCCAGAAGAGATTGAGGCAAGAGTTGATCCGACACAGCTTGCATGCTGGGATGAGCTAAAGGAGCTTTGGGCATCATTGCAAAACCGAGATGTAAAGAACATCAGAATTAATTTTGGAGTGGTTCGAGGACTGGACTATTATTCAGGTTTAGTCTTTGAGGTGTTTGATAAAAATTCTGATCTTGGAGCATTGGCCGGTGGTGGCAGATATGACAGTCTTACAAAGGCACTAGGGCGAGAAGACATTGGAGCAATTGGTGTTGCAGGAGGAGTAGAACGAATGATACTTGTAATGGATGAGCAAGGAATTGTAGAATCAAAAAAACAACCAAGGATTTCAGTGGTATATGTAAATTACGAGATGCAAAAAAAAGCTATGAATCTTGCATCAAAGCTAAGACAAAAACATATTCCAGTCGATGTTGATCTACTTGGCAAATCCCTTTCAAAACAGATGGAAGCAGCAACAGACTCTAGCTATTCCATCATAGTTGGCCCAAAGGAATTAGCACAAGACTCTGTTCTATTGCGAAATATGAAAAATGGAGTCGAAAACATGGTTCATATAAAGAACTTACTTGCAGATCCAAAAACAATTCTTAATCTGTAAAGGCACGAGTTAGCATCATTATCTCAGGTCCACTTGTTAGTCTGCCAACAACGATGCTATTATTATTTGCCAAGATTCCAGATGACACAAAAGGAACACCTCCATTTATTGTTGCAGCCTCCACCTTTACACCCAAAACACTTGAGATAATTTTAATGTCATGTTCATCAGTTTCTGGATGAATTATACCGCCATGCGATGTTGCAACAACCATTGCACCAACCTGTTGATAACCTGCAACCCTTTTCTGAATCACCTCAACTCCTAAAGTATCCTCAATCATTTTTAGATTCTCTTTTGAGATTAATGGAGATACGATTGCGCCTTTATCATTTGCACAGATCAGATTCCCAAGTGCTGTATGCTTTGAATCAATTACAGTTACATTAAGATTTGTTGATTTTTTGAGACGTTCTAGTTCATACTGCTCAGAGTTGTATGGGATTAGGATTCCGTGATTATTTGCAACCATCAACACGCCCATTAGTCGTGAGTTTGCAATCGAGGTATACACATACTCTGTCCCTAGATATTTTGCCAGCTTTTCTGCCTTTGTTTTTGCAAAACCATGAGGGATAAACACAGAATCATCATTTACAGTTGTATAGATCCCAAGGTTTGGTCCTCGATATACATCATACTTGAAAATATCCAACAATAGGATCAATCACTTGAAAAATATGAACGTAAGGAAAAAATTGTAAACAACAGCTTTATAAAGAAATCATGCTTGCCGATCAATTAATTTAGTTCAGACTAATTTGGCTTAGACTTAAATAATATTCAGAATCAGAATTCTGTATGCCAATTCAAGAAGATTTTTGTAAGGATATAGAACCAATTGGCAAGATTTCGCTTGCAGGTGATGAGTACTTTCATTGGGTATGGCCTTCACAAGGACTAGTTGAGGCATCCAAGGATAGTAATGTTATAGAGGCTTACAAAACTCACGATGAAAAGATGGAGCCATTAGGTATCAGTGGCACAATGGTAGCAATAGATTGGGACTCTTGTATAGGAGATGGTGCATGTATAGAGTCTTGCCCAGTTCAAGTTTTCCAGTGGTACAGAACAGAAAAGGATATTCCAGCGATACAGGCAATTAATGAAACCTTCGAAGGAACTGGAGAAACTGAAAAAGAGAATCGTAAGGATTATTCTGACAAAGCGGATCCAATAAGGGAACATGATTGCATCTGGTGCATGGCATGTGTTTCTGTTTGTCCTCCACAAGCAGTTCTTGTTGATCAGTCACTGCAGGAGTGGCATGAAAAGGCAGCAGGAACAAGCGTAAAGATGCCATCAACTGGTGGAGCTCCACACGGTGGTCACTAGAGCTTTTTTCTTTCTCTTTATTTTTCATTTACAAAACGATTCATGTTACTTTGTGCCTTAACAAATTTTAGTTAGAGAAACTCTTCGATTCTCGCAGAGGTCGCCTAGCTCGGTAGGGCGCGGGCCTTGAGAGCCTGTGTGCGTAAGCATCCGGGGGTTCAAATCCCTCTCTCTGCGTCTATTTTTTTCCAAATTTTCCTAATTCCGCCAATAATGCTGATAGTTGAATCTCCGGGTTTGATCCCACTAAGATTCTGTAATCATACTTTGCAATTGTTTCCAAGATTTCACTAATGTTGTTTGCCTTTGTTTCAAAGACTGCACGGTTTATGTATTTAAGAAAATCGGATTCTGACATTCCATAGACCTTGATGAGCTCAATCATCTTGTTTCTTGCATTTGTAAGCTTTCCATCAAGTGCAAGCTTTAGAACACCTGTTACGTCCTTTGTTTTTGTAAGACCGGCTGATGCTTTGACATTTGCCTCTGAAACCTCGCCCAGGCTTGCAGTTGCCTGTAACAAGTTTATAGCATGTCTTAGATCACCACCAGAATAATCAGAAACCGTCTCAAGTCCCTTATCATCGGATTTGATCTTTTCCTTCTTTGTGATTGATTTTAGATGAGAAACTATCATCTTTTCAGGAATTGTAGTAAACTTGAACACAGCACATCTGCTTTGAATGGGCGTAATAATTTTAGAAATATTATTTGCAATTAAGATAAATCTGCAATGTTCTGAGGTGTCCTCTATGATTCTTCGCAATGCGGTTTGTGCGTCGGCTGTCATCTCATCTGCCTCATCTAGAATAATTATCTTAAATGGAATATCTTCAAGTCCGGCATACCTTGAGAACTTTTTGACACGTTCACGAACCATATTGATGCCACGTTCATCAGATGCGTTTAGCTCAAGAGTATAGGTCTGCCATCGATCATCAAGAACTTGTTTTGAGATACATAATGCAACAGTTGTTTTGCCAACACCAGCAGAACCTGAGAATAAAAGATGTGGCATCTCTGCTTGATTTTTTAAAAGAGATTGAAGACTTGAAATGATCTCTTTTTGATCGATCACTTCTGTTAATTTGGTTGGACGGTATTTTTCAACCCACATTATATTAGATGGCATCCGATTATTCATTTTGAAGCCACTAAATAAATCACATAATTGAAGATCAATTGATCTCACTATTTGGTTAGATAAATTTATTGATCCGTTTGATGAGGATCCTCACTGGAATCAATGATCCAATGAATATACAGGACATAAAGAAGGTACACACTATTGGACATGATCTAGAGGATGTAAAGGTCACCTTCAACCGTGACATCAAGATAAAGGTATCAGATATTGATGTTGAAGGAAAGCAGGGCGAGATGTTGAATATACCGAGATGGGTTGCTAGGGTGCTTGAGAAAGACAATCACGTTCTAGTTCAAGATACCGACATGATTGTAGAGCTAAAGCAAGCAATAGTAAAAGAAAATGTACAAGGAGAGTTTGAGCTAGCTACACTTGAACCATATTTTTACATAAAGCTGAAATCATACATGAAAGGACTAGAACAAACAGATTCAGACAAGGTAGGAAGCATGCTAAAATCGTTGGTTAGAAAAAGAAGGGGAAAGATAGTTCATCTTGCTGACTCTTCAAAATTAACTGCTAATCTTGCAGACAAGCTTACGGTTGAGGAGAGAGAATATCATAATAACCTGCACAATGTAAGCGAAGATTTTACAAAACAAATTCTTGGTGATGAGAAATGAGTACGGTAGAGCCCAAACAGTTTACAAAGTCTGCAATGTCAGATATGGTAAAAAACTTTCTAGTTCAGTTTAAGGACAAAGATGGTTCATTTGGGTATGTTGAGCAAATTGACCAGATGTATTCAAAGAGCTCAAAATTTATTGTTATAGATTACAATGATCTTGTTTTACATTCAGAAATAGAATCAAAATTTAATGAAAACCCAGATGAGGTTCTAAATGCTTTTTCTCGAGCCATAAAAGAGATTCTGCAAGAAAGATTTCCACCGTATGCTGAAAAAATCAAGGATGAAATCAGAGCCCGTATCAAAAACTATCCAATAAAGCGAAGTCTAAGACAAATCAACGCAGAAATCATTGAAAAGATGACAAGTATTTCTGGAATGGTAGTTCGATCATCTGAAGTAAAACCATTAGCAAAAGAGCTTACTTATGTGTGTCCAGACCATCACGTTACTCAGATATTTTTACTCAAAGGAATGAGTGTTAATGTCCCTGTAAAGTGTTCAAATCCAAAGTGTACCCAAAATGATTTGGAGTTAAAGCCCGAATCAAGCAGATTCATCGATTTTCAGATTGTAAGATTGCAGGAGTTACCTGAGGATCTTCCTCCAGGCCAGCTTCCTCACTATATTGATGTCACAATCAAACAAGATCTTGTTGATAACGCAAGGCCTGGTGATAGAATCGTTCTAACTGGTATAGTAAGAATTGAGCAAGAGTCAATTGTTGGTGTAAGTAGAGCAAGCAGTGGACTTTACAGACTACGAATTGATGGAAACAACATCGAGTTTATTGGAGGCAGAGAAACTAAATCATCAAGAAGATCAGAAAGAGAGGAAATATCACCTGAAGATGAGAAGATAATCAAATTACTATCAATGGATCCAAACATTGATCGAAGACTAGTTGATTCTTTTGCACCACACATTAAAGGACATGAGTTGATCAAAGAAGCAATTCTTTATCTGATTGTAGGCTCCACACAGCGAGTCTTAGATGATGGTGGTAGGATTCGTGGCGATATTAATATATTTTTAGTTGGTGATCCTGGTACTGCAAAAAGTGAGATGTTAAAGTTTTGTACAAGAATTGCACCTAGAGGACTTTACACATCTGGTAGAGGTTCTACTGCTGCTGGTCTTACTGCTGCTGTTGTCAAAGATAAAAGCGGTATCTTCATGCTTGAAGCAGGCGCGGTAGTCCTTGGTGATCAAGGTCTTGTTTGTATTGATGAGTTTGATAAAATGAAACCTGAGGATCGCAGTGCGCTTCACGAGGTAATGGAGCAACAGTCAGTAAGTATTTCAAAAGGAGGTATTGTTGCAACACTAAATGCACGAACATCAATTCTTGCTGCAGCAAACCCAATGTATGGCAAATATGATCCATTTAAAAATATCACAGAGAATGTTAATTTACCAATTCCACTTCTGACAAGGTTTGATTTGATTTTTGTTGTGAGGGATATTCCATCAAAAGAGCGAGATAGAAAAATTGCAGAACATATCATTAATTTACACAGCCCCACTGGTATGGATAAGCGATCACTGATTGATGTTGATATTCTAACCAAGTACCTTTCATTTGCAAAGAAAATCAAACCAACACTAACAACAGAGGCTGAGGAGAAAATCCTAGAATACTATCTGAAAATGAGAAATGTTGAATCTGAGGATATGATTACAGTCACTCCAAGGCAGCTTGAAGGTCTTATTAGAATTGCAACTGCAAGATCAAGGTTGCTCCTAAAGGACCAAGTCGATGCAGAGGATGCTGAACGTGCAATTTATCTTATCCAAAGCATGTTAGAAGATGCTGGAGTTGACGTCAATACCGGCAAAGTTGACCTTGGAGTATTACAGGGTAAACCTCGAAGTGAGATTACAAAGCTACAACTCTTCATGGATGTTCTAAAGTCACTGGAGGGTGAACCTAAACAATCAGTTGAAGAAAAATTATTTATGACTGAACTTGTCAAGACTGAAAAATTCACAGAAGAGGAAGCTCGTAGATACCTCAGAAAGATGCTCAACGAGGCATCAATTTATGAATCCAAGCCTGGTCATTATAACCGGGTATGAAGATAGAAAAACTAGATTTACCAAAACCAGTAAAGGATTTTTTCAAGGCTGAAGGATATTCAGAGCTTTATCCACCACAAGTAGACAGTATAAAGGCAGGTCTATTAGACCAAAAAAACCTACTTATTTCTGCACCAACTGCCAGTGGAAAAACGCTGATTGCAACTCTAGCAATGATAAATCATCTCATCAATAACAATGGCAAAGTTGTTTATCTTAGTCCTTTGCGAGCCTTAGCAGCTGAAAAATTTTCAGAGTTTAAGAAGATTGAAAAAATTCCACTTGGAAGAAAAATCAAAGTTCAGATCTCAACTGGGGATTTTGAATCAATGGATAAAACTCTTGAACAAAGTGACGTTATAATTTTAACAAATGAGAAAATGGATTCATTGATTCGTCATGGTGCTGAATGGGTTAACGATATCAGATTAGTGATTGCAGATGAGATTCATCTAGTTGGAGATCAGGACAGAGGGCCAACACTTGAAATGATTTTAACAAAACTAAAACTGCTTGAATCAAAGCCCCAAATTATTGCACTTAGTGCTACCATAACAAACGCAGATGAGTTATCTGAATGGCTTGACTGCACCCTTGTTGAAAATGATTGGAGGCCAGTTCCGCTCTCTGAAGGTGTGTATAATGAGGGAGGTGTGATAATGGATGATGGCAAGTATTTTGAGGTTGAACCCTCCCTTAGAGGACCTTCAGTAGATTTAGGCGCAGAATCTGTAAGAGATGGTGGTCAATCTCTTCTGTTTGCTGAAACAAGAATGCGTTCTGCATCACTTGCAACAAAAGCAGCTGACGTTATTTCCAAGTATCTAAAAAAATCTGAACAAGATGAACTTGAAAAAATTTCAAAAAAAATTTTAGAAAAAAATGAACATACACAACTTGTGAAGACGCTTGCAGAGCTAGTAAAAAAAGGTGTGGCATTTCATCATGCAGGACTAAACCAAAATTGTAGAGAGACTATTGAAACTGAGTTTAGAAAAGGAACAATCAAGCTCCTTTCATCAACTCCAACACTTGCATCTGGCGTTAATCTTCCTGCAAGACGAGTTGTAATTACAAGCATTGTTAGATACAATTCACGTATTGGTGCAAACAGACCTATTAGCATTCTAGAATACAAACAACTTTGTGGACGAGCTGGAAGACCGCAATATGATGATTATGGTGAAGCTATAATTGTTGGAAATGCAAATAGTTCTGAATTAATTGATCATTATATCAACGGAGAACCAGAACCAATTGAATCAAAGATTGCAGATGACAAGTCATTAAGAATTCATGTTCTGAGTACAATTGTTATAAATCCAGGCATAAAAAAAGATGAGATTATTAATTTTTTTTCACAAACACTAGGTGGATTACAGTCAAGAAAATCTACATTAAAGTTCGGGGTTGATATAGCCCTTCGATATTTGATGGATGAAGATTTTTTAATAAAAAAAGGAGAAAGATTCGTTGCAACAGAATTTGGAAAAAAAGCATCAAGGCTTTACATTGATCCACTTACTGCAACCTATTTCAGAACTGCGATTAAAAATGTCTCAGAAGGAAAAAAACACACTTTTGGGTTTTTACATCTAATTTCAGAATCTGAAGAATTTTTTCCAAAGTTTTCTCTTCGAAACAAAGATTACGAAGCTGCCAGTCTGTTGATAGAAAACAAAACTATTGAGTTAATTGAGCCTATTTCAGAATATGACTGCTCACGGAGTCTTCTAGCCTTGGATGCTTGGATTACAGAATCCTCAGAAATATCCCTCTCTGATAACCTCAAAATCGAGTCAGGTGACATGCACAGGATAATCGAGACTGCTGATTGGCTCCTTTATTGCCTCCGAGAATTGGCAAAGCAGCTTGAGAGAGTGGATCTTTTAGACGAATTTGATATAATTCGGAAGCGAATAAACTATGGAATTAGAGAAGAGTTGCTTGAGTTAGTTAAAATTAAAGGAATTGGGCGAGTTCGTGCTCGCAAATTATTCAAATATGGCATAAAGAACCTTGATGATCTTTCTGCAATTCCAGTAAAAAAATTAGCAGAAATTGATAAAATTGGTTCGACACTTGCAGATAACTTCAAGTCTCAATTACGAAAAGGTAGATAATTGGAACAAGAAATCATTTCTGCAGTAATAACGTCAGTTATAGCTTTTTTTGTTGTTTATGTAACAACTCCATTTTTGATAAAAGGACTTAAAAAAAGAAATCTTACTGTAAAAGATTTCAACAAAAAAGAAGGCACGATGGTTCCAAGGCCAGGAGGTCCTTCAATTATTGCAGGAATTTTGGCATCAGAATTTGCATTATATGCTTTTTTCCCAACCAATGAAATAATCGCTATTATCATTACTACCTCCCTTGCTTACATAGTTGGATTGATTGATGACAAAAAAACTATGGGTGGTTGGTTCAAACCAATAGCTCTTGGTGTAGTAGCTCTTCCAATAATTTTACTTGGAGCATATGATTCTAATCTGGCGTTTCCACTCTTTGGTGAAGTAAAAATTCCAGTGTTGTATCTTGCAATTATAATTTTAATGATTCCAATAACTGGTAACACTATCAATTCAATTGATGTTATGAACGGTGTTGCAAGTGGATTTATGACAATAGCAGGGTTTGCATTAACAATATCCTTATTTATTATACAAAATTATGAAATTGCAATAGCTAGTTTACCGCTAGGTTTCGTATCTCTTGCTTTTTACAAATTTCATAAATTTCCAAGTAAGATTTTTCCAGGAGATTCTGGTGCTTTAACTTTTGGTGCTATGTATGGCACTTTGGCCATAGTAGGTGGAGTTGAAATTGTAGCGGCAATTGCGCTTTTGCCTGCTGTAATTAACTCATTTTTGTTCTTATCAAGCATGAAAAGAATTGTAGAACACAGACAAATTAATGCAAAACCTGTTGAGCATACTGATGATTTCAAACTAAAGGCAACTACAGAAAAAAAAGCACCTATCACTCTAGTTAGATTGATTCTTGTAGGCAATCCACTTTCAGAAAAACAAGTAGCTCATGTGATTTTCAAATTGGGTATATTATCAGGAATCCTTGCAATAATTTCTGCATTTATGATGGGTGTTTCAATATGATAGGAGCAATCTTCGTTTTTATTATTACAATGTGGATACTTTTGATAATAGGGGGAGGAATAGTTGTTACATTTTTGGGGCCAATTTCTATTACCGGTTATGGAGATCTCAATCAAATAATTTCTTCTGTAATTAAAGCGATAATTGCAATCATTTTGGTGATCATTTGGATTGTCATTTTAACAAAAATGAAGAATTTAATATTTCATAAAGAGATTAAATCTTAAGATCCCTCCAATTCTTTTGCTTTTTATCGTATTCTTCTCTAGAGTATTTTTCTTTGGCGGGATTACCAGCAACAACAGTGTTTTCTAGAACATCTTTTGTAACAACTGCTCCCATTCCAACAACACTGTTTTTACCAACTGTTAAACCTGCTTTGATCACTGCATTAGCTCCAATTATCGCCCCATCTTCTATGGTAATTCCAACAAGCTGTCCACTTGGTGGATATGGATCATTTGTAAGAGTTGCTGCTGGTCCAATGAAAACATTTTTTCCAATTCTTGATAATGGTGGAATATAGACCAAACCTTCAATCATTGTATTTTCATCAATTTTCACATCATAATCAATGTGAGAAAGTGATCCGATTTTCACGTTATCACCTATTTCTACATTATCCCCAACATATGCAAAGTTCCAAATTTTCACGTTTTTTCCTATTTTCGCTTTATCTGAAACAGAGTTTGTAACCAAAAGATATCACAAATGCCATGGAGATGCTTGTTTAATTATTTTTTCAGGAAGTTTTTTCTGATTATTTTTTAAAAAAATTAGATCCTTTTTTTTATCTCTCAATTCATCAGGCAACAGAATAGGGATTTCTTCAATTATGGGATAAAATCTAGAGCAGTCTGAGCAGTATAGAGCCCCTTCCACAATCAAATCTTCCTTAGTTTTTGATTCAAAAATCTCAAGTGGAAAGTGTTTGTCAATCGGGCATACAAGTATGTCCATCATTTTTTTGTTCATTTAAAATCTAGGTAAATTGGGACTCCCTTTTGACTAGATAGAACTGCCGCCTCAGCTATCTTTGTAACATTCACTGCTTGTTCTGCTTTAACTGTTAGATCATTTTTTCCTTCAATTGCACCAAGAAAATTTTGAATTTCCATCAAGAGTGGTTCCTGTTTTTCTTTTCTTTGGATCTCTGTATCATTATTTGTTTCAATTTTAACCTCTTGTGTAATAAAGTCTGATGAAATTATTCCCTCAGTACAAATTGCGTTGAAAGTTCTAACTCTAGTAGGCGTAATCCAGTTTGAAGAAATAATCGCAACTTTGTTATTTTTAAAACCAAGCATAATAGAAGCAAAATCTTCATGTTCGTGTTTTATTTTTCCAGCTCGTGCAAATACAACTTCTGGAGTATCATCAAATAGCCAAATCGCAGTATCTATATCATGAACAGATGTATCATAGATTATTCCAACATCTTTGATGTGAGGGGGCATTCGGTTCTCACGATGAAATTCCAGCATTACAAGGTCACCATACTTTTTTGATTTGACAAAATCCTTTACAATTTCCACTGCTGGATTAAATCTTTCAATGTAACCGCAAGAAAGAATAACGTGGTTTTTATTTGCAAGCTCAAGTAAGTCTTCTCCTTCTTTGGACAGATATGTCATTGGTTTTTCAACAAAAACATGTTTCTTGGACTGTATCAGTTGTGATGCGATGGCAGAATGAGTTGAGGTAGGGGTACAGACAAAAGCAGCATCAAATTGTTCTGAATCTAGTAGAGAATCCACAGAATCGTAATGATTTACAGAAAATTGTTCACCAAATTCTTTATTTCTTTTCTTATCAACATCACAAACTGCAGAAAGAACACCTAGCTGAGATAGAATACGAGTGTGATTTTTTCCCCACCCACCAATACCAATTTGAGCTATCTTCACATCAATATACCGCCGTTAACCAATGAGAATACTTTTGATTTTTATTCATAACAATGTTCGTGTATTCGGACATTATTCTCTTTGTTATTCTTCCAACTTTGCCTGATCCAACTTTTTTATGATCAACAAAAACTATTGGAGTGATTTCAGCTGCAGTTCCTGAAAGAAATATTTCATCAGCCAGATAAAGTTCACCTCTTGAAATATCTCTGGTGGAAGTCTTAAAATCAATATCTTGAGCAATCTTGATGACTGTATCACGAGTTAATCCTTCAAGAGCAGATGAATGAAGTGGTGGAGTAATTAGTTCATTGTCTCTTACTATGAAGATGTTTTCTCCAGGTGCTTCACTAACGTTTGCATTCTGATCCAACAAAATGGCCTCATCATATCCATTTCTTTTACATTCTTGAGTAGCTAGAATTGAATTAAGATAGTTACCACCCATCTTTGCGAGTGGCGGTGTTGTAGAATCAGAAAACTTTCTCCATGATGAGACGCAGGCTTTTATTCCGTTTTTGTTAAAAAGATCACCAAAGGGGAAGGAATAAATCGCCATGTGAGTTGGTGCCTTTTCAGTAACATGTAAGTTGATTCCATAATTCCCAACAAAGTAGAATGGTCTAATGTAACATGAACTTTTAAGTTTGTTTTTTTTGCAAAGACCTACAATTCCTTGTTTAACTTGCGAATCAGTGAAATTTAGTGAGATTGAATAGAATTTTCCAGAGTTTCTAAATCTTTTGATGTGATCATCTAATCTAAATATGTACAGATTTTTTGAGTTCCAATAACCGCGAATTCCTTCAAAAATTGATGTTCCATATTGAACAGAATGAGTTGTGACTGGAACCTTGGCCTTTTCTAATGGTATGAATTTCCCATCAAACCATACAAATTTTGAGAAAGAAAATTTCATAGAAAAATCTGAGATTGTATCTATAATTAATCTATTTATGGTAAACTATGGCAACACACGACTCAAAGCAAGAAGTTTGCTTCTTGAATACTCTTGTAACCTCATTCTTATCTACCAAGACGGGCATTTATGATATTGGATGAAAAAGCTATCATCATAGAATCTTCCATATCCGTTTATCCTACCATAGAATATTTTCTTGCCACAAAATTTGCATGCTTTGCTAAATTCCATTACTCCATATATCATTAACAAAATCAGAAAAATAAAGCAGACCTTTAGATTGGTTACAAATTGTTTAGTTACTATCAAAAAGATAAACAATTGTGCAGAATTTTGGTTTTATTATATTAATACAATGAAAATGTATCATAACCATGGAAGAAAAAAAGGAGAAAAAACCATCAAAGCTTGAGAAAATTTTAGAAAAGGAAAGAAAAAGTAAAACTTTTCCAGCCACGTGAAACCATGAATGATTATTCTTGTACCTGTTCATGCGGATGCCAAAATCCGACTGATGATTTTGTCTGTCATAACTGCAAAATAGGCATGTGTAAAGTTGGAATGAGAAAATGATGGTTTTTGTACCTGTATCATTTACACATTATATAAATGAAAATTCAATTTGTGAGCATTGTAAAAAACCAGTCATGATCATACAAACGAGGAATTGTTTTCATGTAAATTAGAAATTGAAAAAAGATGAAGCTTCTAGAGCTTCGCAAGAAGAATGAAGTGATCAGTTAACAAATTAAAGTGATCATGATTTGGCAAACATGCTAAGAAATGTTGTGCTTGAATTATTTCGAATGAATTTTATTCATATCTAATTATTCAATAATAAATTTAGAAAAATAAGAGGCTGGGTTTATCTCCAGCAAATAGATGTTGAACACAAAAGTTGTACAGTGTGTCCCTGATAGGTAAGCATTGCAAGAAGAATAATAAATCCAAAATCCATTATATCTAATTTGAATGCCCTCAAACCAAAGCCTGATTTTAGTTGTTTAGTTATGAAATTCAACATCAGAACGTTTCTAATTTGTTTTATTTAATGCCGAGTATGTATCAATTTTTCTCTTACATCGATATCCATAGCACTGGTTAATGTTTTTATTAATTTGATATGTTCTAGTTTCTTTATAAAATCTGTAATGCTGCCACCCAGTTTTTCTGGCTTTTCTGATTCTATTTCTGCTATTATATCGAATTCACCTAATGTACCGTGCACTTCCTTCACACCATTCAAATGTTTTAATTCCTCAATGGGAAATTTTTCTGAGCCCGATTCACAATTTATCAAAATGAATGCCCTATTCTTCATAATATATCATAATTAATAGCAGACATCATAAAAATAAAGTGAGTCATCTTGGCCAATCAATATTTTGTTGAAGTTGTCGATTTCAAGAATTTTGCAAGATATGTGTGTGGGTTTAGAGAACATACCTTAAGGGTCTACACGCATGACTTGGGGGGGGAGAAGGTCATTTCAAGTAGACGTGTTCTTTCTAATTCATTACTTT
Source organism: Nitrososphaerota archaeon (assembly GCA_022564515.1). Classification (GTDB taxonomy): domain Archaea; phylum Thermoproteota; class Nitrososphaeria; order Nitrososphaerales; family Nitrosopumilaceae; genus DRGT01. The sequence goes on along the minus strand of JADFLH010000001.1, from coordinate 95,715 downwards.
TTTTCTATACTAGAATGCCAAAGATGGGAAGATATGTTTCGTATT
>JADFLH010000001.1:0-95660 GCA_022564515.1 Nitrososphaerota archaeon | reverse complement strand
TCAGTAAAGGGAGGTAGGGAAGAAACCGATGTTGTAACTTCTACAAAAGCCATTTCTAAATACGCACCCATTGTCCATCTAAGCTCTACTCCCAAAATTTTTACAACAAACCCAAAAAAAATTACCAACAAATTCAAGCTAATCCAAGTAGAGGATTTGGGAAGTCTTGCAAGACTAACTTATGATCCAGAGTTTCCAGAGGAATCAGATTTGACACTTTTCATGTTTCCACTTAAGAAAAAATGGATAATTGGTTACATTACCACCCTTGAATTAGCAGATACAATATATGTTTTTAATTACTTATCAATTGATAATGAAACAACTAAACCATTTTTGCAATATTCTCTGGCAGAGTACAAACCTCCAATATTTACCGATAAATTTCAGCATGGTTATTCCTATCTACCAGTAATAAAACTAAAATCAAGCCATCCAATTTTTGGTTTTGTTTAATTTTGCGAAAATAGTTTTGTAAGATTTGTATACTACCGATCATCTTAGGTTTAACGTATGGATAAGATTTGTTGGGCAAACACAGATAATTTTGATGATGCTAATTTTGTAATTGTGGGTGTGCCAGATGAATCTCAATCACATGCATTAAGACAAGGTACTGAAGAAGCACCAGATCGTATTAGAGAAATTTCATGCAAAAGAGATTCTTACAATAGAGGTGGTAAGATTTCACTTGGTCTCCCGTTTTCTGATTCAACTCATAAAAAAGTTTATGATTATGGCAACATAGACAGGATTCAGATAAGCAAAGTATATGATCAAATTTCATCATCATCAAAGATACCAATAACCATGGGTGGAGATCATTCAATTACAACACAAATCGTTAAAACCATTTCAAATAGTATAGGTAAATTTTCACTCGTTTACTTTGATGCCCATCCAGATTTTATTAGCTCTATGACAAATTACTACGGCTCTGTCTTTAACGATGTTTTATCACACATTGATATAGATTCAAGTATTCAAATTGGAATTAGAACTCCAGAAAAAGAAGAGTTGGATAATATCAGAAAACATAATCTTAGTGTGATTACACCCACTGAGATAGCGGAAAAAGGACTTGGGGAAATATCTGAGTTAATTTTGAATACAATTGGTGAAAAAGTATACATTTCCTTTGATATGGATTGTGTTGATCCCTCTTATGCACCAGGAGTTTCAGTGCCTGTTCCTATGGGATTAAACACTGTTGATGCTGTTTATCTTCTTAAAAAAATAACAAAACATGGAATCGTGGGAATGGACATTATGGAGGTTTGCCCAAGTTTTGATGTAAAAGATAGAACTTCACATTTAGCAGCGAGATTAATTTCAGAAGTGATATTTGCTGCTGATTTAAAATAGAATGACAGAGTAATTTGTCTGTGTTTAAAAACGAATACACATGGGGAAAAGCAGTAGAGAACAATGCAGTTTCAGAATTTGATGAAAAATTCGATACGGCATTTACATTAGTCAAGGAAAATCTTGGAAAAGAATATCCAATAATTATCAATGGGAAAGAGATTTTTCTTGATAACAAATTTGATGTAAAATCGCCATGTGATACCAGAATAATTGTTGCAAAGTTTTCCCAAGCAACAAAGGAAGATACAATTTATGCCATAGAAAGCGCAAAAAATGCATTTGGTGAATGGAGTTCAGTTTCCTATAAGAAAAGGGCACAAATTTTCAAAGATTGTGCAAAACTTTTCTCAGAACAAATGTTTCATCTCGCAGCCATACTATCATTAGAAAATGGAAAAAACAGAATTGAGGCAATGGGAGATATGGATGAAGCAATTGATTTTTTGAGATTTTATGCATATCAATTAGAAATTAACGAAGGATTTGAGAAGGAAACTCCTCATCCAAATCAAAAAGAGAGGACAAAGACTTTGCTCAAGCCGTATGGTGTGTGGGGAATTATTTCTCCCTTTAATTTTCCATCAGCTATCGCAATAGGTATGACTACTGGTGCTCTTATTACAGGAAATACAGCAATTCTAAAACCTGCAAGCGATACACCGCTTTCATCTTTTAAATTCATTGAGGCAATTTACAAAAAACTACCAAGCGGTGCAATTAACTTTATTACAGGACCGGGCAGCGTTGTTGGAAAAACGTTGATGGAAAATTCTCTAGTTGATGGAATTGCATTTACAGGATCACAGGAGGTTGGGATGTCAGGATTTCAGAAATTTACAGAAAAAACAGTAAAACCATTCATCTCTGAAATGGGCGGTAAAAATCCTGTAATAGTTACAGAATTTGCGGATTTAGAAAAGGCATCAGAAGGAGTAATGCGGGCAGCATTTGGTTATGGTGGACAAAAATGTAGTGCTTGTTCTAGAGTCTATGTGCAAAAAAATATTGCAGATAAATTTATCAAAAAACTTGATGAAAAAACAAATTCCCTTAAAATTGGTTTGCCGTGGAAAAAAGATGTCTTTTTAGGTCCAGTAATAAACAAGGCAGCCCAAGAAAAATTTCAATTTGTTATTGATTTAGCAAAAAAGGATGGCCAAATTCTGATAGGTGGTTCCATTCTACAGGATGGAGATTATGAACATGGTTACTATGTTGAACCAACAATTATTACAAAACTTCCAAGAGATCATAAATTGGTTAAAGAGGAACTGTTTTTACCAATTTTGTATGTAGATAAATTTGAAACATTTGATGAAGCTATCAAGTTAGCAAATGACACTGAATATGGTTTAACTGCAGGAATTTTCAGTGAGAATAAACAAGAACTTGAAAAATTTTTTAATGAAATTCAGGCTGGGACAGTTTATGCAAATAGAGGAACAAGTGCCACAACAGCAGCTTTGGTGCAAAGTCAACCATTTGTGGGTTGGAAAAATTCAGGCAATTCTGGTAGAGGAGCTGGAGGAGAACAATATCTACAACAATTCTTACGAGCCCAAACTCAAACTAGGTGTGACTGAATAAAGGAGCTTCCAAGCAACAAAATATTTCGTTTTCGCTCTTTTAATCTTCGAATAGAATAAGGTAGCCAATTGGTTCCATATGGGATATAATCAGTGACAACAAATCCTTTTTTCAAAAGATCGGGTTTAAGCTCATCTCTTATTCCTTTTAGCATTTGAAACTCGAATTTTTTTTCATATCTTTTTGATAATTTTACCGAGTGTTCGATCATGTTTAAATCATGAGTGGCTATCCCAAATTCATTGCCTTTTTTGAAAAGTAGTTTCATGAGTTTCAGATAGTTTTTATCAACATCATTTTTTGATTTGTATGAAATTGCTGTTTTTTCGTTGTAAGCACCTTTTACTAGTCTGATTTTGGCACCATGTGATATTAAATCAATCATATCATTTTTTGTTCGCTTTAGATTTGCTTGTAGAGCAATTCCAAGTCTTTCATATCTAGCAAATAAGTCGTAGTATATTCCAATTGTTTGATCAGTATGATCAGAGGATTCCATATCAATCCACACAAATATGTGAGATTTTGCAGCACTCTTGATTATTTTTTGAAGGTTTTTCAAGCAGATCTTTTTGCTTATTGAAAGTCCTACTTGAGTTGGTTTTACAGAAATTGCACCTCTGACCTTCCATTGTCGAAAGGATGATACAATTTTTTGATAGTCTCTTACCGTTTTTCTTATTTCATTTTCAGAGGTAAGATATTCTCCTAATTTGTTTATTATTGCATGTCTTCCATTTTTGTAAGAAAATGTGGCCGAATCAAGGGCGTCATAAATGGTATTTCCCGCAATCCATTGGTGAGCAAAACGAAAAAGAACTTTTTCCATTAGTTGTATTCCGCTAACCAACGTAATACGATCTCGCTTGTCACAAAAAACCCTATGGTTTTTCTAATTAACTAAAAGAGTAAAATATCTCCTTAACAGTTCGTATCAATTGATAATCATCATACTACAATAAGGTCTTTTGTAAATTTGTGAAGGAAAATGGGTTTATTCCGTACTATTAACGAGTCTTCTATTCTTACACCAAATTTTCTTTGAATATAGATTCCAGGTTCAATTGTGATGGCCATATCTTTTTCAAGGTTTGTGCTACTACGGTAGGAAATATTTGGTTGTTCGTGTACCTCAAGTCCAATTCCGTGACCGATAGAATGAATAAAATATTTTCCATAGTTGTGTTTCTTGATATAGTCCCTACAGATTTTGTCCACTGACATGCAAGAAACTTTGGGTTTTACAGATCTTAAACCGATTTTCTGTGCTTCTTTTACTATTTCATAAACATTGTGTGCTTTTTCAGAAATTTTTCCTAAACCAAATGTTCTTGTAGCATCAGAAACATATCCTTTGTATCTTAAGGTAATGTCTACTATTATCATGTCTCCGTTAGAGAATTTTCTGTTTGTTACTTGAGCATGAGGCATAGCTCCGTTTATGCCACTTGCGATTATTAGAGGATTTAGAGTTGATTTGTATCCAGTATCAAACATTTCTTGACTGACTGCATAAGCCATTAAGATAGATTGGAGTTCAAACTCTGTCTGACCTTTTTTAATTCTATTTACACAAATTTCAAACATTGCATCAATGATTTTGGAAGCTTTTTTCAAAGTGGAAATTTCGTCTGAATCTTTGATAATGCGAGCATTGTAAAATGGTTCGTTTGAATGTTTGATGCTAGGAACTAATTTTTTCAATGATAACATAGTAGGATAGTTTTGGCAATCAGTGCAAACCTTTTTTCCTTTAATTTTTGAAACCAAAGAAGAGATTAACGCTGTTCCTCTATTTGTAGAAATAATATTACAATTTGTAGATTCTTTTTTTGCTCTTCCAACTTCCAATTCAGGTGCAATTATGATTGTTTTGCCATCATTCTCAAGGATACCTATTGCTTCACCCCAAAATCCAGTCATATAGAACAAATTTTCAGGTTCAAAGGCAACCAAAGTTTCACAGTTAATTTTTTTTGCAAATTTCAATAGTTTTGATCTACGCTGTCTCACACACAGAATTTCCAGTTTCTCAATTTATTTCTGCTGCAAAGTTTGTATAATGGAGTTTTGAACTTTATGTTCAATGGTCTCACAAAAAGAATCCTCAAAAAAGAAAAAAGTGGTTGCGTTACTTTCAGGAGGGCTAGATAGTCAGCTAGCAGTAAAAATGATGCAAAAACAAGGTTTCGATGTTACTGCTGTTGCAATAAAGACTCCTTTTTGTGATTTTGATTGTGGAAGAGGTTGTGGGTTTGAGATAAGAGAAAGAGCAGATTCTCTCGGCATAGAACTTAAGACAGTGTATCTTGGTGATGATTACATTGAGATGTTAAAACATCCCAAACATGGTTTTGGGGCAGGAATGAATCCATGTATTGACTGCAGGGCAATGATGTTTGAAGCTGCAAAAAAACACATGGAAGAGATTGGTGCAGAGTTTATTATCTCAGGCGAAGTTCTAGGCCAAAGACCAATGAGTCAACATGCCCCAGCACTAAAAACAATTGAAAAAGAATCTAATCTTGAAGGAAAAATTTTAAGACCTCTTTCGGCAGGTCTACTTCCAAAAACAGATCCTGAAAGAAATGGTTTGATAAAAAGAGAAGATTTGGGAAGGATTCGTGGTCGTTCAAGAAAACCCCAATTAATGATGGCAAAAGAATTTGGAATAGAGAATCCTCCAAATGCAGGTGGTGGATGTCTTCTTACTGATCCTGCATTTGGATTAAAAACAAAAGATCTTTTCAAGCATACAGAAAATCCAACAATTAATGACATTGATTTACTAAAGATTGGAAGACATTTCAGACTGGATGAAAACACAAAACTTGTTGTGGGAAGAAACAAGGAAGAAAATGAGGTGTTAATGGCCTTAGCACTTCCTGATGATGCATTACTTGAGGCCAAAGATTATGTTGGACCAATCTCATTATTGCGTGGAAATACATCAGAAAAACATTTGGGGTTTTCAGCTACAATAACACTGCGTTATTCTGATGCACCAAAAAATGTCAATAGTATTATAATTGTGCAAAAGAAAAACAAAAAGTACGAAATCGAAACTATCAGTGCTCAGGAATCATCATATATAAAAAACAGACTCTAAGAAGATTTTGTATTTCTAAGCCTTTCAATTTAGGAATTAACATTTGATATTGGAACTTAAGACCAAAAACGGTAGTACTTTGGTGACAGTTCCAATACTAATCACCTGTTTGAATCATCATATTTAGATCATACTGATCATTTCTACGCGGATATTTTATACAAAAATTGTTTTAGAAATACATTATGATGGCATGGAAATGTTACAGATGCGATCTAACATTCAAGCATGAATCCCATGTTGTCTTACACAAAGATATCACAAAGCACTCTATACGACAGGTAGAAATCACAGCATACTCCACTTTTCAGTACCTCAACTATAGATTCAGAGTCATCCTTAATCATTTCATCCATAGTTTCATAGACTGGAATAATCATTGGGGTAGCTTTTTCCATTATCATGTCTTTGACTCGAGACATTTTATCAGCTTCTATCTGAGGGTGTTCATTTGGCGTTTCTGTAAATTTTTCAAAGGTAAACCCTACCTCAATTTCATCAAGTGCTACTGGAAGTGGCTCATTTACTCTTGTTGTGCAGAAGGTCTGGGTAATTATAAAGTAAGTTTAGCGTGGCCTGTAATGTATTTTAGAAGATTCAGACTCCAATTTAGAACCAAAATATATCACAATAGTATAGAATTAGCCTGAAAATCCGTTTGTTATTTCATCTAACAAGGAAGAGTTTTTGAATAAGTAGATTGCTTTTCTCAACAGGATGCAGAAACAACAAAGCCCCACCTATCTAAAGGCAATAACCATCAGAGACCCTAGCGATATCCACTCAATTAAAGAAGACATCAAAAAGAACATGATTCTGATTCTCAGAGTGACCCCGCTTGCACAAAAAGATGTAGAACAACTTAGAAAAGTTGTCGAGGAACTTTATTTAATTGCAAAAAATTCTGGCGCTGATATAGCAAGATTAGGTGAAGAAAGAATTATTGTTGCACCCCCTCATGTAAAAATTTGGAAGCCTAGATACGATTTAAAATAGCTTTATAGCTTCTTGTATTTGTGGATAATGAGAAGGAATTCTAAACATTCTTCTTATTGACATGGAGAAATTTTCTGCCTTTTTTCGCTCACCATGATTTACAAGAACTCGTCTAAGCTTTGGTCCTAGTTTGTGTACATAAGAGAGTAATTGATTATAATCACTGTGACCACTAAATCCATCAAGTTTTTCAACTCCACAGTTAATGTTAACAACCTCAATCTTTCCTTCTTTTCCTATCAATGGAACTTGCCTTGAACCATCAAGGATTCGTCTTCCAAGTGTACCATTTACTTGGTAAGACACAAATAATATTTTGTTATTTTTATAAGGAGCAATATTTTTGAGATATTCAAGAACAGGACCGCCTTCTAACATACCAGATGTGGCCATTATAATACAAGGTGATCCATCACGAAGTGGTTCTTCTCTTGCGTCATGATGTTCTATATTAGTAAAATACTCTGAATCAAATGGATTATCATCAGTTTCTAAAATTTTCTTACGAAGTTCTCTTGCCAGATATTCTGGATAAGCTTCATGAATTGAGGATGCCTCGGAGATCATTCCTTCCGTAAACACTGGCGCTTCCACCATCTGTCCTGATTTCATGTAATGATCTATAACCATCATGATTTCTTGTGCACGGCCCACTGCAGGAATAGGAATTAGGACTTTACCCTCATCTGCTAGAGTATTATTTATTATGTTAATGAACGCTGATTCGACTTCATGTCTTGATGGTTGGATGTCTTCTTTTGCACCATAGGTACTTTCAATTAATAGAGTTTCAACTCTTGGGAAATTCCAGCTAGCGGCCTCAAAGAGGGTGCTCTTCCCATACTTCAAGTCAGCAGTATATACAAAATTGTGATCACCTGTGCCTATGTGGAAATGGCAAAGAGAAGAACCAAGAATATGACCAGCATTTGCGAAAACAAGTTTAATGTCGGGAGAAATATCAGTTACCGTTCCATATTGAAGTGTAATTGCCTGTTTCATTATTTGTTTAACATCTCTGTCTGAGTATATAGGAATCTTACCTTGAGCAGATGCAACTTTGATTGCATCAAGCTGAATCAAGTTCATCATTGGAAGGGTTGGTTCGGTACAATATATTGGACCTTTGTAACCATACTTGCACAAAGCTGGCAAAAAGCCAGTATGATCAAGATGTGCATGACTAATTACGATTGCATCTAGATCATCGAGAGTAAAATTTATCCAATCAAGTCTAGGAAATGACTCAGACGGACTTTTAGCCCCTGGATTAATTCCACAATCAATCAAAATTTTGCTTTCTGAGGTTGTTAAAAGCATACATGAACGACCAACCTGTCTAAATCCACCTAGTGTAAATAAGGAAACTTCAGACCTTTGGGTCAATCTGGGCCTGAAAATTTCATCCCCAATTTGTCTCAGTTGCTTGCTTCTTTCTGCTGCTGCTATCTTTAGGGTGTAGTTTATCATTTGGATGGTACTGGAAGGATATGTAGTAGCCTTTCTGATTTTTAATTTCCAACCAATTTTTTCTGTAACCTCAGCATGGTTAAATTCTTCTGCATTACGCTGAAGCAACCAAGGTCTTTTTGCTTCAAGGGATACTTCACCTAAAGCTGTATCAAAAAACGTATTCTGAAGATCTGCTTCTTTAGGAATTAATTGTGTAAGGATTTTTTTAGACTCTTCTTCTGATTTCCTAATTAATTGATCAGTTCTCACTACAATTCTTTTTTTAATTACATTAACAAGGTTTGAAATAATTTCATTATTTTCCATCAGATATTTAGGAGTGTTTGTATAAAGTGCAATTCTAGGTCCTTCATATTCTATCTTTGTAACATTTGCTTGTTTTGGTATACTTTCCAGTATGGTTGTCATTATAGTTTGTCCTTTAGGTAATTCTTTTTGCTGCTGCTTTCTTTGCATTAAATCACTATAGTACGATGATTGATTTCTTTTGGTCTTTTGTCAAAAGACGAAATCCATTTTTGTCTATTATAGCAATATTGATTCCGTCGCCTGTTCCAATGTTTCTTATAATAGCTGCCTTTACAGATCTTAGAGCTATTACTTTAGCCTCTTCTACAGTTAGGTCATCATGATACTCTTCTTCAAGTAAACCGTATGCGACAGGAGAACCACTACCAGTTGTAACATAGTTTTTTTCCTCAGCTGAACCAAACATGTCAATATTATATAGAGCAGGTCCAGCATTATCATAACCGCCAACAAGTATGTCAGCGATGAAAGGGTAGCCTCTATTTTGATGAAAGATAAGTGATGTAAGTCTAGTTAATGATTTAATTGAGATGGGTTCGTGTTTTTGAATTCTATGCATATTAGCATGATAACGTAAGATGTCTGTAATGTTTTGTGCATCAGCAACTCCTCCTGCCATAGTCATTCCAGCATGCTCATCAATTTTTTGAATTTTCATGGTATTGTTATTTGCAATAAAGTATCCAGCACTTGCTCTCATATCTGCACACAGTATCACTCCATCTGTAGCCTTGATACCTACTGTGGTAGTTCCATGAAGAATTTTTTCTTGTACATTATTTGACAAAAGTTTCACCTATTAGTGATATTGTGATAAGGATTACACCCTTTTAAATAACTTTTTGTTCCTAGAATTGATAAAAGTGGTAAAAAATCAAGATCTGGTGCCAGCACACACAATGGAATTGCCAAGGATAATTGTGATAGGAGAGAAAAACATTGGTAAGATTGGAAAATTTCTTCATTCTCTTAATAAACCAAACATAGTATCTTTAGTTACAGGAGAACATGTAAAAAAAATTCTTCAGAAAAAAATTGAAAGATCTCTTCGAAATTATAAGATAAATTATGTTTGGCATATTGCCAATGAAACCCTGATAAAATCAATCAATAATGTACAAAACGAGGTGAAAAGAGACAAAAGTGATCTAATTGCTGGAATTGGTGGTGGTCGTTCTGTGGATATAGCCAAAATGATTGCCTTTAATCTGGGAAAACCGTTTGTAAGTATTCCAACTGCTGCTTCTCATGATGGAATTGCAAGTCCCTTTGTTTCTGTTAGAAGTGCCAAGCCTCATTCAATTGTAGCAACAGCTCCTCTTGGAGTTTTTGTAGATATCGATATTATCAAAAAAGCTCCCAAACGACTTTTGGCAAGCGGTTGTGGTGATCTTGTCGCCAATCTAATTGCCGTGAAGGATTGGGAGTTAGGAAGAGATAAGAGAGGAGAATATTATGGAATATATTCAGCAAATCTATCATTATTGAGTGCAAAAATAATAATGGAAAATTCTAGATTGTTTGCAAAAAAAGGATTGGATGTTAGAGTGGTTGTAGAAGCTTTGATTAGTGCAGGGGTGGCTTCATGTATTGCTGGAAGTAGTAGACCATGTTCTGGAGCTGAACATTTGTTTTCACATGCGCTTGACAAGATTGCACCAGGAGTAGGTCTTCATGGTGAAAAATGTGGGATAGGTGCAATTATGATGGCAAAATTACAAGGCCAAGACTGGAAAAAAATTGCTCAGACCCTAAAAAATGTTGGAGCTCCAACAAAGGCAAAACAAATTGGTTTAAAACCAAAGATTCTAGCTAAAGCGCTAACAATCGCTCAATCATTAAGGCCAGAAAGATACACAATTTTAAAAGAAGTAAAAATGACAGAAAAACGAGCTTTTTCTCTTGCAAAAAGTACCAAAGTAATTTAGCTGAGTGCTTTTTGTTCTACAGGTTTTTCTTCTTTTTTAGTTTCAGTTTTAATTTGTTCTTTTGATTTTTGTTTTTGTTTGTTTTCATGAGTTTCTATAAAGTTGATTTTTTCCAGCTTTGGAACAAATTTGAAAATATCCATTTGAATAAAGTGCTTCATTACTTGAAGTCCATCAGAACGAAAAATTTCTTCAGGTACTATAATATCAACAGAATTCCCACTCTTTTTGAATATAAGCTTAGAATCTCCGACAGGAATATGTCTTTTTAAAATTCCAAAAATTTTGTCTTCGTCTGAATCTAGTGATTTTACAACATTTACATCATAAAGAATAGTTTTTCCAGCAAATCTATGATTAAAATCAACTTGTACCCTTCCAGAGCCAATATAACGAATAATACATTTTTTGTTATCAATATCAATTGTATCACCAACAGAAACTTTCTCTGCATCCTCACCAAGTTTTCTTAATGGGATCTTACGAACTTTACCTGAATCTCTTTCACCAAATCCTTTGTCTGGAGTAACTTCTATGGTTAATTTATCACCGACTTTGGTATTACTTAAAGCCTCATCAAGACCTTTGAGAACCCAAGATTCACCAACAGAAACTAGTTTTGGTTGATATTTTATATTAGTATCATGGATTGAATGTTTTTTTGCATCATCTTCACTAGTGGTTTCAAAAACCTCGTTTGTATCCTTAACTTTTGCAGTATAATCTATTAAAATTAATGAACCTTTACTGAAAGTCAATGTACTCGCTCTCGAATTTCCTAATATTAAGTTAACATGTTTTTAGAGTGCTTGAAGTTTTTCTTCGGCAATATTCAGACCATCTTGTGCATTTGTTTGGTAACCCATCATAGCAAGAGTTGATGAAATTGCAGAAATAGTTCTCATAACATGATAATGATTTACCTCACCCATGCATCCAACTCTGAAAACTTTCCCCTTCAAGTTTCCAAAACCACCCGCTACTAAAACTCTAAATTTTTGAGCGAGTGTATCACGAAATATTTTATCTTCTAAACCATCAATATAATTCAAAGCAATTATTGATATTGAACGGTCTTCTTCTTTTGCAAAAGGTGTAAGACCAATAGCGCTTAATCCTGCATACAATGCGTCTGAACAAATTTTATGACGTTTAAATCTCGCTTCTAATCCTTCCTCAAGAATTATCCTTAGTGCTTCTCTATATGCATACAATAATGGTAATGCTGGAGTGAATGGAGTATGTTTTGATTCTTCATAATATTTGAAGTATCTTGCTAAATTGAAATACATCGTTGGGGGTGGATTTTCAATCATGTATTTTTTAGCTTTAGGGCTAATTGAAATTGGTGATATGCCTGGGGGCGCTGCAAAGGCTTTTTGAGCAGCTGTCATACACACATCGACATTCCATTTATCAATAGGTAATTCTATTCCGCCTAAGATGGAAACAGAGTCTACGACATAAAATGCATCATTTCGTGAAGTAAGATCAGGAATTTTGTCCAAATAATTCACCATTGTTCCAGTAGAAGTTTCATTATGAACTACATAGAACGCTTTTACGTCTTTGTTATTGTCAAAGGCTTCTTTAATTTGGTCAAATGTTGCATTCTGACCTAGAGGTGTTTCAAGTTTTACTACATTTGCTCCTTGCCATTGTATCATTTGACATAATCTGCTACTAAATTCACCATTAACTGGAATGATAATTTTGTCACCTTTCTTGATTAAATTAACTACTGATGCTTCTACTGCTCCTGTTCCTGATGCAGATAGTACAACAATGTCATTTTGTGTTTGAAAAACTTGTTGAGTTTTTTCTATAACTTCAGTGTACAATTCTACAAAATCATCACTTCTATGATTGATTATATGAGTCATCATTGCTCTCATAACTCTTTCAGGAACATTTGTTGGGCCTGGCAACATAGCAAGATATTCCAAATAATTTCGCCTGTCAGGTGTACTTTTTGGGCTTTATTTATAATTAAAGACTGTTAAGACGTTCCTTGGCACTAATTCTTTGAAGAATTTTTTTTGTTCCATTTGGGACTAGATGTTCCCATTTTTGATCAGAATTTATTTTGTCTCTAATATTTCTGCCTGACAAAACATCTCTATCAGTAAATGGAACAGGAATTACTTTGGTTCTACGTTTAGAATAAAGAAATTGAGTCAATTCATCATTGGTAAAAACAACATCGAATTTTGGAACAATTGTTTCGATATTTTCAATCCATTTTTCATGATTTTCAAGATCAGGAATATAGAAAATTTTAATTCTATCTGAAATAGATTTGTTAATGGAAGTAAGAATCATTTCTTTCCTTTCATCAGCTGAAAATGGATTTTGTTTTTGATTTGGTTTATTTGAACTGCCTATTCCAATCCACAAATTTTCTACTACAGATAATGCAAATTCTAAAGCGTCTAGATGACCTAAGTGAAAAGGTTGAAATCTTCCTATTAAAAGACCATCCATGGTGGCACTCAATCTAAATTCTTTAAAAAACTATCATAAACTTCCTTGCAGGCATTAACACAATGAGTGTTTTGAAAATTGATGGCGAATATGGAGAAGGTGGGGGTCAGATAATTCGCACTGCGATTACTCTTTCTTGCATTACTAAAACACCCATAGAGATTAATAACATTAGGAAAAAGCGGAAAGTTCCAGGATTAAGAGCTCAACACTTAACTTCAATAAAATTACTTTCGAAAATTTGTAATGCAGAAGTTGAAGGTTTGAAAATAGGATCTACTTCAGTCAAATTTGTTCCAAAAAATGTGGAAAGTTGTTCTTTAGATGCGAATGTTGGTACAGCAGGAAGTATATCATTGATTCTTCAGGTTTTAATTCCAGCTGTTTCTATTGTGAGAAAAAGTCTCAAACTATCTCTTGTTGGAGGAACAGATGTTTCTTGGAGTCCTACTAGTAATTACACAAAATACGTGTTATCAGAAGCATACTCGAGATTAGGAATAAATTTTTCAATGAATATCAGAAAAAGGGGTTATTATCCAAGGGGAGGTGGAATGGTTGATATTGAAGTTTTTCCATCCAAAAAAATTACATCAATTCATCTTTTCCAAAGAAAAACAAACAAAGTTAAATTAATTTGTTCATTCTCAAAAATTTCTAAGGACAGAATTAGAGATGTTGTTACAAAAACAAAAGAACAATTAGAAAAAAGAGGATTCGTTGTTAATTCAGAATTGCAAGAAGAAAATGCCATTGATAAAGGAAGCTCTATGTTGCTTTTTAGCATAGATTCTAATTCAATAATTAGTTCAGATGGCTTACTTGATCATAAAACCGGTAATTTCACAGAAAACACTTTAAATGATTTTATGGTTTGTAATTTAGGAGTGGATAATCACCTAGCTGATATGTTAGTTTTACCATCCAGTCTTTCAAAAGAAATAACAGTTTTTAGAGTTCAAAAAATTACAAAACACCTAGAAACAAACTTGTATGTAACATCCAAGATTACAGGATGCAAATATGGCATAGAAAGACTTGATGACGGATATGAAGTAAGAATTGTAGGTAATTCATACTCCAGCATCTAACAACGCAGCAAAAAACAAAATTGCGACGGAAATAATTACTATTATCTCACCAAGAATAATCATTTTTTTTCTAAGTTTCCGTATTTGTATTTCTGTCATTTCTTTAGACATAATCTTATCTTCTATTTCTTTACGAATAATTCGTAGGTGAGCTACAAAAGCAATGATTAACGCGATTACAAGAATGATCTTTATGAACAGAAAGATTCCATAGCTTGTTGAAAATAAAAGATCAGGGTTACTTAGAACAAAAGATGAATTGTAAATACCTGTAGCTATCAAAATTATCAAGGATGGTACAGCAATTTTGTTAAATTGTCGTCCAACTTTAATCATCATTTGAATTCTTTCTTCTAATGACATCGACATTTTTTTTAGAATTGGTGTTAATACTGCTCCAATAAATAAAGAACCACCAACCCAAATTGCAGCTGAAACAAGATGAATCCAAGTCATAACAGCTTGTTCCATGCTCATTGTCCATGGTTTGATTAAATCAAATATTATGTATTTGGTTCTTGATAACGTTTTTTAGTTGTACAAAATATGATAATTTGATTTGGGCCTTCAGAGTAAAATGACAGTTTATGCAGCAATTGCAGGATTGTTAGCACTTATGGGTGGATTTGTTTTCTATGCAAGTCTTGACAATCCTTCTCTTCAACAAACCAAAATAGAATTACAGAGTGTAGAAGTCATTAACGTTAACACAGTGGATAACATAACTGAACTTCAAATTTCTTTTCTCATAAAAAACCCCAGTGAAAAAACTTTCACTGTGCCTCTAATCAATTTTAAATTATTTGCTAACGGGGAACAAATTGGAATCGGTCAATATTCAACAGTAGATATCCCAATGGCAGGCAGAGCTGCATTTTATCCAGATGCAGAAATTCCGTTGAAAACCACATTATCGATAGCTCGTTCAGATGTAAAATCTGATATCTACCAAGCCATAATAGATGAAAAAAATATTGAATTTAGTGCTGAAGGTATAATCACAGTAGAAACTGCTTGGAGTTTAATTGAAAAGGAATTTCAATCATCTTTGTGAATTTATTTAATTATATTACTAAAAATGGGCCGAGAGAGATTCGAACTCTCGATCACCGCCGTGTCGAGGCGGTATCTTAACCAACTAGACTACCGGCCCAATGAGGTACCAAACTTGCTGCAGATATTATTAACGTTTAACAAATGAAAATACGAATAAAAAGAAGCAAGTTAGGGGAGTAGTGTATGGGTGGAGATTTTACCAGAGAAGAAAAAGATGGCTTATACAAAGCAATATTTTCTAGGAGAGATGTCAGATCACATTATACATCAAGACCAATTGATGAAGAAATTCTAACAAGAATTTTAAATGCAGCTCATCACGCTCCTTCGGTTGGATTCTCACAACCATGGAATTTTATTTTGATAAAAAATAATGAGATTAAAAAGAAAATTAAAGAATCCTTCGAACAAGAAAAAAAGCTGTCAGAAGATATGATAGAAGAGCCACGAAGGTCGAAATATGTTTCTTTTAAGTTAGAAGGAATTCTTGATGCACCAGTAAACGTTTGTGTGACTTATGACCCATCTAAATTTGGACCTTTTATAATTGGAAGGACTAGCATCCCAGAAACTGGAATTTATAGTGTTTGCTGCGCAGTACAAAATTTGTGGCTTGCAGCAAGAACAGAAGGAATTGGAGTTGGTTGGGTAAGTATTATTTCAAATGATGTTCTGAAAAAAGTGCTTAATCTTCCTGATCATGTAACTCCTATTGCGTACTTGTGTTTGGGTTATGTTGAGAAATTTGCAGAAAAGCCTGATCTTCAAACTGCGAAATGGTTGCCAAGGCTTGACTTAAAAGATGTTATATATTATGAGAAATGGAACCAAAAACAAAATTCTGACTGGTATAAAATTCAGGAATTAATAAAAACAAATCGTGATTACGCTTAAATATTTACTTGAATGTTTTTTGCTGGGCTTGTGGCGCAGAGTCAAATGACGCGAAGCATGGATAGCGCGGTAGCCTCCTAAGTTACAGGTCGAGGGATCGAAGCCCTCCAAGCCCGTTTAAAAAAACACAAAATCTTCAAGACGGTTTTAATTTAAATACACTTAAAATTCGAAGCACGTTATGAAGGTTATAGTAATTTCAGGTAGTCCAAGAAAAACTGCAAATACTCAGATTATGATGAAACATGTTTACCAATATGCTAAATCAAAAATCGATGATGTAAAGTTCATAAATCTTTCAGAAGGTGGAATCGATTACTATAAAGGGCAAGATGGTGAGTACAGTCAAGCAACAAAACAAGCTACTAATGATATTTTGGAAGCTGACGTCTGGTTAATTGGAACGCCGATTTATAATTCCTTTTTTAGTTCGGCTTTGAAAAATCTATTTGAATATGTGAATTATAAAAAAACTGCTGGAAAAACTGCAGGTCTAGCAATTTTGGCCTCTGGAAATATCGGTTTTATTGATGTTCAAACTCTTCTGACTCAATTAATGACATATTTTCGCGTTATAACAAATCCCAAGGCTGTCTTTATGACTGCAGATATGATAAAGGATGGTGAAATTTCAAATGAAGTTAAAAATCGACTTGAGGAACTAGTTGATGGAACCTTGGCTTTGGCTTCTAAGTTGAACTAAGATTTGAATATAAATAAACCACTTTGAAAATTTTGACGGTATAATCTCCCTCAAAAATGTTAACTGTTTTTTCGCCGTTAATATCTTTCACTCTAAATTTGTATTCGTAAGTACCATCTTCACTTACATCAGCCTGTGCAAAATGCACAGCGCCCACATCATTACCAGTTATCTGATCATCGTTATCATAAATTTGGATGATGACTGGATAGTCAAGAACTGGGTTTGCAATTTTTCCTTCGACAAATGCCCATGGAAGATTGTTGTCTTTAGGAACTGAAAACGTCAATGTAGTTTTTTCAATTCCAATATTTCCATCAATGGAAATAACTTCGGTATTTGAAAATTGTTCATCAGCAAATGAACTTGAAAATAACGATATAAGTACAATTCCAACAATTCCATTTGCTAAAAGAAGGGTGATCTTTTTCATCATAATTCTTCCTTTGAATTGTTTTTTAAAAAACTTTTTACCAATTTAATTAAATATTGCATAAAAAATCTGATAAATTAGGCATTTATTAAGATGACGAATGAATTATATTATTAAAGCATGAATTCCCAAAACTCTGATCCCTGTCAATGTAAGTGTCATTTTGGAGGAGCAGTAAGCTGTCCTAATTGTAAAAAGAATCATCGGGAACAAATTAATGCTGAAAAATGTTGCAAGAATTAATTTTTCTTTGATTTTAGTTTTTTGCTGTGTGGGTTTGCTAGAGTTTGCAAACTAGGTTTTAAGTGATTCGATCTGACTCTTGTTTCTGAATTTTTAGTTTCTTGTTTTATCTTTCTATCAGAATCATTTAGTTGTCATTAAACTATGCTCATCACAGGGTTTAGTTTTTGGGTAATCTGGTCCATCATTAATCAGATAGATAAATTTAGAGCATCTATTTTGGTTATGCTGGATTTCCATCAGGCTTGTAAACTTGTTTTGCTGGTTCCATGATATTTCGTGATGTAATTATTGCTCAATTGAACAACCCAGCATATAATGGTGATAAACCACATAATTGAAACAGCCATTATGAATATGAGATCCAATAATGGATCCATGATAAACCACAATCCTGTCAGTACCAATGCAAAAGCAGCACATATTACAGTAGCAAGGTGGTTATTGAGATAGCCCATGCCTTTCTTCAAAAGTTTGTAGAATATAACGTTAATGTTGATATAGATTTGTAAAAATTACAAATAAAAGGAAAAAAGAGTCAAATTTTTACTCGGTAATTTCTTTGGAAGATTTTGAGGACGTGGGGGTTTCAGACTGTAAAATTCTAATTTTCCCAAGCAATTCGTTTCTTAAATCTCGTGCGACTCTTCGTACTGTTGGTCTTGGCACTCCAAGGTCATCTACTATTTTCGTGTAAATATCCTGTTTGTCTGAAAGACCTTTATCAAGATAAGAATTAATCGCCTCTTTGATAATTGTACTTTGATTTGTGCGATTCACCATTTGTAAATTTTTACTACTCTATATAAGATTATAATCTCAAGGTGGATTTTTATTTTAGTTAGGCAGTAAACACTTCTATATTTATCATTGATCGATGATTTCAGTAAAGCATGTTTTTAAAAATTTTTAAAAAAAATTTAAAATATAATATTTAGAATATTTAGTTTAGATAAACATAATGTAAAAAAATAAATGTGATTTAGAATTGTTTTTTTGAATATGTAAAATTTAAATTTTTTGCAAAATTAGTACAGTTTAGGCATGCAAAAGACTATATGATAATATTAGGAATCGGTCAAAAGTGATGAATGTAGTTATAGAAACAAATTTTGGAAAGATGGTGTTTACACTTTTACCAGATCTAGCACCTGAAACCGTTCGCAATTTAGAAAAGTTAGCCAAATCTGGTTTTTATGATGGAACCATGTTTCATCGCGTCATACCTGGCTTTATGATTCAGGGAGGAGACCCAAATACCAAGAATCCTGATAAGAGCAGATGGGGGACTGGAGGTCCAGGCTACATGCTAAAGGCAGAATTTAATTCACAATCTCATTTTAGAGGAACAGTATCTATGGCTAGATCAACGGATCCGAATAGTGCTGGTTCACAGTTTTTTATTGTTACCAGTGATAGCACGTTTCTTAATGGTCAATATACTGCATTTGGGAAAGTAATTGAGGGAATGGAAGTGGCAGATAAGATTGTTAATTTGCCACGAGACAAAAATGATTGTCCGCTTGAGGAAGCAAAAATGCTTCGAGTTTTTATAGAGTAGATGCCCATTTGTTGAAAATAGTTCTTGCATTAATTGTTATTTCAATAATTTTTTCAATGCCACAAATATTTGCTCAAATTTCTATTGGTGCTCCAGCAAAACAAAAATCTGTTGATGTTACTATAAGTCTCGACGGAGATGTTCATGTTGTGCATGAGATACAACATAGTAGTATCATAAGGCAGGTGGATATGATTTCTGGCACCGTGCAAGATCTTAAAGTAAGAGACATCAACGGTGATAAAATACAGTATGGGGTTATTGGAGGTAATCGAGTGACAATTTTTCCTACTCAAGAAAATATTATTGTGGAATACGATCTAGAGGATGTTTTATTTCTAAATGACGGGGTTTGGGCTTGGGACTTTTTTTATCCTGTTAGTGTATCATTTTATTTTCCAGACGAAATTGATTTAGTTTTTGTAAATAAAAGACCTGTACATATTAAGGATACAGGAATTGCATGTCATGGTTGTCAGATGCTGTTAGAATACATAATTAAAGAACCTATTTTTTTAACAGAGATTGAATGGGGAGGGAAAAAATTTCCAGTTTATATCAGAACGTTGGATCAGATTAATTCATTATATTTTGATCAACCCACTAAGAATTTAAGTTTTGAAATAAGTAAGGGAAATAAATTTATCACCTTGATAATTCCTCTAGAGCTTTTATGGAATCCTTATGAAGTATATTTTGATAATGAAATAGTTCTACAAAATGAATTCTCACAAAACGATACTCATATTTGGTTAAGTTTTATACCCGAATCAGCTGGAACTGTAGAAATTATTGGAACTTCAGTAATACCTGAATTTTCCATGATGATTCCTTTGGTTTTAGGAATAGGAATTGTGCTTGGATTTCAACTTAAAAATAAAATTAATCTCCGCTAGAGCCACAAGAGCAAAATCCATACTCGTCAATTCTCACGTTACAGATGGAGCATTTTTCACCATATTCAACTTCCCATGGTTCTTTACCGAATAGTTTGAAATGATCATCAATTTCACGAGGAATTACTCTTTCTTTTTTCAATATTATATCATACCAATACAACTATACATACATTATTTAGGAAAAAATGACTGCCTTTATGGAATGTGGATGTCACTGTATAATATGTGGAAGCATTAAACTTGAATCAAAACAAATTGGCGAGATTGAGAAAGATGGATATTTCGATATGCATCATACCTGCAAGGATTGTAATACTCATTTTGATCATTTAGAAGGTGATGTTTTTGATTCTTGTAAATTATGTAATTATCAACTTAGCTAACTATTAAAACATGTTTTGTAGAATAGCAGGTTTTATTATCACTTGAATTTTTTAAAATTTCTTTGTTAAAAGCCATCTTAGTTAGTGCTTTAGATACCTCAAGAGCGCTGACGCACCACCCATATTCTCTTAACTGTTCAACTGTTTCTGAAACAGTTCTTTGTGTATTAAAAAATGAATTTTTTTCTAATATCTTTAACTTGCTATTAATTTCCTCAAATGGGATTGCTATAGGATCACTAAATTCTGGTTCATGAATTTCGGCCTCTTCTAAAGAAGCTAAAGTGTTTTTTGTGGGTTTGTCTATGTCTGAGTTATTACGAATATTTCTTGTGGGTTGATCGTTAAATACTGTGTAAGTTTTGTTTTCTTGCATGTGCTTAGAAACGTTTGCTATTACATCGCCCAGAGTTTCATTATCTATGTAAAAGTCTCTTGATTCTATTTCTATTTCGTTTTCTCCAAATCTTAATTTAATTTTAGCCATATAGGGATAAAATCAGTCAAATTTGATTTATCCTGTTAGCTCTAAGGAGCTTTAAGAACTGATCAAAACTTTTACACATATAATTTGGTTTTTTTTCCTCCTGTATTATAAAGGAATTTTTTAAGGCATCAGTATGAAGTCTGCAAAGAAAGCAATCATAATATTCATGATTATAGCAGGACTTTTTGGTT
Organism: Nitrososphaerota archaeon; assembly: GCA_022564515.1. Taxonomy (GTDB): domain Archaea; phylum Thermoproteota; class Nitrososphaeria; order Nitrososphaerales; family Nitrosopumilaceae; genus DRGT01. Next base: position 74,465 of record JADFLH010000001.1, on the reverse strand, counting down.
ATTCTCAGTACGCTTCAGCCTCACAAATTGGAGTGGTGATTATTGATAGCATGCTTTTGTCAGAAGATGATAGAGGTTCAATGCATAATATTCAATTAGAATTTGATAATCCCTCATTATTAACCCTAACAGCAGGAGAAACACAATTCGTTGTTTATGTAAATGATGAAAGAGTAGGGGGTGGAACTTTAGAATCCTTTGTACTTCCTGCATTAAGTCAATCACTTGTTTATGGTACTTTTCAAACTGATTCAAAATTTCAAGCAGAAAGTGATGGTGTTGTAAAAATTAGTGGTGTAATCACTTATGATGTTTTATTTACATTCATAGATGTACCGTTTGTTTTTTATCCATCTGAAGAACAATCAAGAGAATTTATACATCAAAACTAGCTTTGTAAAAACGTGCTTACTGTTTTTGGTTCAACGGCACTTGATACAATCAGGACACCAACAAAAATTCTGAAAAATGTCCTTGGCGGTGCAGCGACATTTGCAGGAATTTCTGCGAGTTTTTTTGTTAACACGGGTTTAATTGCAGTAGTCGGAAGTGATTTTCCAAAAAAATATTATAATTTACTTGCAAAATACCTTGATTTACGCGGATTAACTATTGAAAATGGGAAAACATTTCACTATGATGGAAGTTATGATGAAACACTAAGTATTAGAAAAACTCTAAAAACTGACTTGAATGTTTTAAAAACCTTTAAACCAACTGTGCCAGAAGAATACAGAAAGTCTAAATTTGTTTATTTAGCAAATAATGATCCTGAGCAAAATGTAACATTGATAAAAGAATTTGATAAGGTAAAATTTTCAATGTGTGATACTATTGAGTTTTGGATTTCTACCAAACGTAATGCAGTAATCAAAATGATAAAAACAGTTGATGCAGTTGTCATCAACGATGAAGAAGCTAAACTGCTAACAAAGGAACACAACTTGATAAAATGTGCAAAAAAAATGATGGATTGGGGTATAAAATATGTGATAATAAAAAAGGGCGAACATGGATCCCTCATGTTTTATCAAGATTTGTTATTCCCATCGGTGGGGTTTTCCTTGGAAGATGTTGTAGATCCCACAGGCGCAGGAGACTCTTTTGCAGGAGCAATGATTGGCTATCTAGCCAGTAAAAATTCTACCAGTTTTTCTGCAATCAAAAAAGCTGTTGTTTTTGGCAATGTATTAGGTTCATTTGTTGTTGAAAAGTATGGTGTAGATGGGTTGATACAATTAAAAAATAAAAATATTAAAAAACGGATCAAGCAATATGAAAAAATGATTCGTTTCTAAAGACTTAAGTTCAATATTTGAAAACAAGTTTGTAAGTTTGACACAAGAAACTTCAGAAAAAGTTCCAGATCGTTTGGATTCAATTTTTTCACTTCAGAAAGAACTCACTGATATGATGAATCTTGATAGGTATCCAGATGATACAGAGGGAAGAGTTGCTGCCTTATGTACTGCCATAATTCAAGAAGCAGTTGAATTACAACGTACAACAAATTGGAAATGGTGGAAAATACCTGTTCCCTTTAACAAAGATGAGGCAAAAGAGGAGTTAGTTGATATCTGGCATTTTGTAATTCAAGCATCAATAGAACTCGATTTAACTCCGGATGATATTCTAGAAGAATATGTTAGAAAAAACGAAATAAATCGAGAAAGGCAAAGAACTGGATACTAAATTATTTCTATTAATTGGTTGATTTTTTCCAGATCTGTTTCGCCAACCATATCAATTATTCTTACTTGAGTTTGAAATTTTTTTACTTCTGATTCAGTTAGAGTAAGATATGGATCTGGACTGTTTGAATCAATTATCCTGCCCCTTTTATCAATTCCATTTTTATGTAATTTAAGTAATGAATGACCGGTTTTATGCCCCCAAACTTCTTTTCCACAAAGAAAAACTGTTTTGATGTTTGAGTGAGAGTTTACGTAGTGAACTAGTGATTCTATACCTTTGTTTTCTGATAGCAATCGTCCAATAATTGCTACTTTTGATAATAATTCAGAGTTTGATAATTTCTTTAGTAAATCAATGCTTGATAGAGTACATATTGCAATTGATGAGTTTTGATTCCCAAAGTATACCTCTTCAGGAATGGGTAAAAGTACTTTACAGATTTCACCTGCCAAATTACCAAGAGTTTTCATACTAATTCTTTCAGATTTTTTGCTATGAATTGCAAATTTTTTACACTCACTTTTGGATGAATTGGGATTGATAAGACGTGTGCTGCGGCCCAATCTGTGTTTGAGAGCAAGATTTTTTTTCTATAAAACGGAGTTTTGTGTATAGGTGTTGTATAGTACGATGCTGCCCCAATTCCTTTGTTATTTAATTTGATCATTACAGTGTTTCGATTTTTTATTGCAACTGTATAAAGATACCAATTTACTTGTTCATTTTTTCTTTCTGTTGGAATTTTAATAGGTAAATCGGAAATTAACTCAGAGAGAATTTTGGCATTTTTTTTTCTTTGAAATAAAAATTTTGGAAGTTTTTTAATTTGAATTTTTGCTATTGCTGCACTAATTTCAGGCAATCTAAAATTCAAACCAAAGATCTTGGTGTCATAACCATTCACCATTCCATGATTTCGTATCATTAGTAATTTTTCACGCATACTTTTACTATTTGTTGTAATGAATCCCCCTTCTCCTGATGTCATTACTTTTGTAGGATAAAGACTATAACATCCAAGAATAGAAAAAGTGCCAGTATGTTTTCCTTTTAAAGTAGAACCTAGAGATTGTGCCGCATCTTCAATAATAGGAATAGTATGTTTTTTTGCTATTTCAGAAATTTGGTCTATGTAAGCAACATTTCCATAAAGATGAACTGGAATGATAGCTTTAGATTTTTTTGTAATCTTTTTTTTCAAATCATTCGGGTCCATTGTATAATTTTCTTTTAGGATGTCTACAAACACGGGTTTTGCTCCTGTTGAAACAATAGCATTTGCAGTGGCAACAAAAGAAAATGAGGGCAAAAGAACTTCATCAGCCTTTTTAATATCCAAAGCTAGCAATGCAGCCTGAAGGGCAGATGTACCAGAATTTACAGCTATTACGAACTTTGATTTTGTGAAGGCTGAAGCAATTTTTTCGAATTCTTGAACATTTTTGCCTCCTAAATTAGCTGATGAGGTAAGAGTGCCTTCTTTGAGCACAGCAGAAACTGCATCAATTTCCTCCTTTCCTACTAGGGGAATGTTTATTGGAATTTTCACATTTGGTGTGTTGGAACTTGGCTAATAAACTCCTCTAAGTTACTATGAATTTTTATATCTCATAATTTGCATTTTGCATAAATGAAAGTTCGCCATCTTCAGAAGACTGATACTGCATACAAAATTTACTTGTACATTTTCTATGCATGTGGCTTCATTATGGTTTCAATTACAGTGTTTGGGATCTATGCCATGTTAGATGAATGGGAAAAAAATGGAACATATGTGATGGGAGAAGTTTTAAACACAACTGTAATTCCTTTTGAGGGCTTTGCGAGATTGACAACGTGGTTGTTTTTTTCAACAATTATTGGGTGGTATTGTGTTACTAGGATTGGTTGGAAAAGAACTGCTGACAATAAGATAACAGGTTGGAAAATGTCTTTAATACAATTAATGCTGTTAGGTTTTACAGTAATTTCTCTTTACGAAGTTTTTTGGAATTTTTCAGTGCTCACTGCACAAATTACAGCTGAGGTAGTTAATGGGAGTTTTCCAGATATTGACATATTATCTGTAGATTATCCGGATTCAAACAGACCGTGGAATCTAATTTTTGCTACAAAGATGTTCCTCGCTGCAACTATAATTAGTGCACATGCATTTTATCTTAGTACAAGACCAAGAAAATCCTTGGACGATTTTGAGTAACTTTATAGGGTTACAATCCAAACCAAGTTCAAATGGATGTTACAGAAAAACTTGCCCTTATAGAAAAGCCTCCAACTGAGGAGATTATTACAAAAGAAGAATTAATTCAATTACTAAAAACAAATTCTAAGCCCAAACATTATATTGGTTTAGAAATCTCCGGATTTCTTCATCTTGGAAGTCTGTTAACAACTGGTTACAAAATTAATGATTTCATAAAAGCTGGAGTAGATTGTACTGTATTTCTTGCAGACTGGCACACTATAATTAATGAGAAACTGGGTGGAAATGAAGAAAATATTTCCAAAGTTTCAGAATATTACAAAGAGGCTTTCGAAACAGTTTGCCCTGGGGTCCATGTAAAAATGGGTTCAGAATTATACGCTGAGGAACAAAGTAAGGGATATTGGAAAGATCTTGTTCGATTTTCAAAGCACATGTCTTTAGCTAGGACAATGAGAACCCTAACAATTATGGGAAGATCTGAAAAGGAAGAGAACATTGATCTTGCAAAGCTCCTTTATCCTCCAATGCAGGCTCTAGACATTCATTATCTTGATGTTGATATCGCTCATGCTGGTATGGACCAAAGAAAGATCCACATGCTAGTGAGAGATATTTTTCCGAAGATGGGATGGAAAGTGCCAGTTGCGGTTCATCATAAACTGTTATCTGGTTTAACGAAACCAGGTGAACAAGAACCTACTTATCTTGGCCTTACAGGTGGTGGTAATCTTGAACTTGCAGGTGGTGGAAAATTAGTTCTTAATAAAATGAGTAAAACTAATCCTAATTCTACAATATTCATTCATGATTCTGATGATGAAATAAAATCAAAGATCAAAAAAGCTTGGTGTGAAGAAGGGAATATTGAAAATAATCCATTGTTGGAAATTACTAAACAGATACTCTTTCGTGAATATGATGAGATTCCTGTAGAAAGACCTCCAAAATTTGGAGGTAATGTTAGCTATTCTGAATATACTCAACTAGAATTAGATTTTAAAAATCGAAACCTACATCCTAATGATCTTAAACAGACTGTTGCTAGACTCCTAACTCCTAAGGTATCTGAAATTAGAGGAAAGCTTGCATTAGAGCATGATGTATTCGAAATTATAAAAAATAGTGCTTAGACTTTTAATTTTGGATTTGTTTGTTCTTGTAAATTATATTTTGAGGTATATCCTCTGGGATTTATCATCAAATCTTTGTAATTATATGTTGATGAATTCCCAACAATTACAGTAGTAATCATTCCTAATTTGTCTGAGTGGTTTAGAAGGTTTTCTAGATCAGTTAGAACAACAGATTGAGAATCTCTAAAAGCTCCTTTTATTATTGCAACAGGGGTTGTGGGTTTTCTATACTTTAACATAATTTTAATAGTATCTTGAAGTTGATGAATTCTTTTTTTGCTTGATGGATTGTAGATAACTATAACAAAATCACCTTGAGCTGCGGCTTCTACTCTTTTTACAATTATTTCCCACGGTACAAGAAGATCACTCATGCTCAAAACAGCAAAATCAGTCATAAGTGGTGAGCCAATTATTGAAGCGCATGAATTTAGGGCTGATACTCCCGGAATCACCTCTACGGGTAAACCATTCTTTGGATCCCAGTCCGATTCTGCAAGCATTTCATAGATCAATCCAGCCATACCATAAATTCCAGGATCACCACTTGATACTAATGAAACAATTTTGCCAGATTTAGCTAAATCGATACATTGATGCGCTCGTTCAACTTCTTGTGTCATTGCATATCTGTAAATGTCTTTACCGTCAATTAGATCTTGTACAATGTTGACATATGTTTCATAACCAACAATGGTATCACTTTCTTCAATTACTTTTTTTGCACGAAAGGTCATGTGATCATGGTGACCAGGCCCAACACCAACAATGTACAGCTTTCCAGTCAATATTTGATTAAAGTAATTCAGACAATTTATCCCTTTACTAAAAAAATAATAAAAATGTCTTATTGGAATGGATCAATAAATGGACAATTAACAATATGATCAGAGTTCATTGGACGTGCTAAACTAACTGTGATAAGACCTTCTGATTTGAATTCATCAATGTCTGCCTTTGTTTCTAGAATTTTAGCATTTTCTGGATCATTCCATTCAATCACGAAAATTCTCCACATTGGACTGTAATTTGGATCACCAAGTGCAGAGGCAGCGATGCCTGGTTGGAATCCTAATGGTCCAGAGCCCTTTATTCCATTCTTAAATTGAAACAAGTCAACTGCTGCTGCGTAGGCAATCAAGTTTGCTGATGATGGTGCGTCGGTTACTCCCATCATTTCTGCAGGTCCTGAAGGTGTTGCATCAGTTACAATGTAATAGACTGTTCTACCATCAGGTCCCCAACCACGGTGTGCAATGAAAGTTACAGTCATTTCATCAGTGTCAATGTCCAAAATCTGTCCCCCGCCATATGACATATCATCAGTAAGGGTACTGTTTTCTTTTACCATCATTTGGCCTTCAGGCCAGATTATTTGAGGCATGTTTATGACAACATCGGTTTGTTCAAGGTTAATTCTTCCAGCTTCATCTGCTTCCTTTATTGCTTGTACTGAATTTAGAATTTTGGGGGCCTGGCCAATTTTCCAAGATACATTAACTACTGAGTGTAAAGCACTATATTCATCAGTCTGTTCCGGGGTACTTGAAAACACTTCTTGTTGATATCCATGGATACCATCTCCTTGAACTCCATCTTTAAACGTGTAAACAGTTTGTAAGACTTCGTTTGGTGTATCGCTTAAGGGTGGAGCAAGCTCAACTTTCCATTTTTGTTTATCTGAAATCAAATCTGCATGGGTTTGATCGTTTGTATCTGTAATGATATAATGCACAGTTCCATTTTCAAACAAACCCGGGTGCATCGGTATTGTTACAGGGATGTTTGCTCTTGAAAGTAGCAAAGTTGGTTCTTCTTTTTTCATTTCCAATTTTTGCATAATTACTTCTGTCGGTTGCCCCCGAATCCATCCATCTACACTAACTGTTACAGTAAAAGGATCTGTATTAGTGGTATACAGTGCTAAAGCGGCTCCAGTAAACTCAAAGGAACCTGCATTTGTTTCTGGATTAATTAAAGATAAGCCATATACGGTGATTCCATCAACAGTCCAAGTTGGCTGACCACCGACTTGAGCACTAGTAATTTCATGCAATACAACGATTTGAACCGGTTCGCTTGCTGTATAGGTCAAAGAACCATCATACAAAGTACCTTCATTAGGAGATAGTATTAGAGCCAATTGATGACCTTCATGACCTTGTCCTGGATCTGGTGAAGAGGTTATGGTTTCAGTGAAATGAATTTTTTTACGTGATTTAGCATCTGCGAATTGTTCAGTAATAGCTGGAATTACAATTATGCTAAAAACTATAACTGAAATTGCAATAACAACAATTATTTTTTTCATCATCATCTCGATCAGATTTTCCCTTAAATCTTTTTGTCCATTTCACTAGTTTGTCTTACTAATTCAAACTCATCATGTAATGCCTGAACTGCAGATCCACAATCAGAATCCTTTACCACAAATGCCAAATTAAGTTCTGAGGAACCTTGTGTGATCATCACAACATTTACCTTCTTTTTTGAAACCGCCCCAAAAACTTTTGATGCTACGCCTACCGTTCCTCTCATGCCAGAACCAATTAGTGCCACAATTGCAACATCTGGTGTAACCTCAAGTTTTTTAATAATTTTTCCTAACAATTCTATTTCTAAAGCATTTACTGCTTTCTCCAAATCCGTTTTTTTGACAACAATGGATATGCTTGATTCAGAAGGATTTTGTGAAATCATCATTACATTTACTCCTACTTTTGCCAAAGTTACAAAAATTTTCGCAGCCGTCCCAGGAACCCCAACCATACTGCCACCTCTCACATCAATCAAGCCACTGTTACGAATTACACTGACACATTTTACGGTCTTTTTTGTAGCTGCATCAGTATATGCTGTAACAAGGGTTCCCTCATTCTTTATGTTGAAAGAGTTTCTTATTCTCATAGGCACTTTCTTTGATAGCAATGGCTCAAATGTACGTGGATGAATTTGTTTTGCTCCATAAAGAGACATTTCTATTGCTTCAACATATGAGACTTGGTTTAAGATCCTAGCTTCTTTCACAATTTTTGGATCAGCTGTCATTAATCCGTCTACATCACTCATTAACCAAATTTCGTCTGTGTTTATGCAAGACGCAATGATTGTTGCAGTATAATCAGAACCACCTCTACCAAAAGTAGTTACTCTGCCATGTTGATCTGCTCCTGAAAATCCTCCAATTACGGGAACTATTTTTTTTGCAAATAATGAATCAACATTTTTTGAAACACGGAATCTTGTTGTATCCATCAAAGGCTTTGATGCGCCAAAATTAGAATCAGTCACAATTCCTACCTCCTTTCCAGTAAGTGGTACAGATTTTATCCCAATATCGAGCAATGCTGAAGATATTATTTTGATTGATAGTCTTTCGCCAAACGAAATAAGATAATCTAGGGAACGAGGAGTTACCTCTCCCAGAAGAACCATCCCATCAGTTAATGCCACAAGTTCTTTGAAATCTGAATTTAAATTATCTAAGAGATTTTTTCTAATTTTTGCATTTGATATTGTTTTTTTTGCTAGTAGTTTATGTCTTTGAATTACTTTTTCTGTTAACTGTTTTGCTTGTGTTTTTTCTCCTTTTATTATTAATTGGTGTTTTTCTAAAAGTTCATCAGTTATGCCACCAATAGCTGAACAAACAACAAGAATTTGATTTTGTTTTGAAAGTGTGTAGATGTGTTTTGCAATATCTTTGATATGTTTGGGTGTTGAAATAGAAGTTCCACCATATTTTAGTATAAGTCTCAAATCAGTATAACATGTTTTAATTAATCCTTAAATTCTTTAACTTTCTACACGTGGAGCCAAGTAGAAATGTATTCTACCAATATTTCCAACCTTGAATTCTATTCTTAGCGGTTTAGCACTAGAATACTCACAGATTATTGAACCTGTTGTAGTACCCACAGCCTTTACCACAGGGTTAAGGTATTCTAAGCTATAGGTTCCAGTACTTTCTTGTTTTACAGACAAGTCTTGAACATCATCAGTACCTTTTTGAAGCTCAATAACTACCTCCCCTGAATCGCCCTTGCCAGAAAACTCAGCTTTAGATTCTGTAGCAATCATTGTAAGATAGTCAGAAACTACTTGTACATCTCCTAAAATTTTATCAAATGCTGTTGAAGAAAGTTCTATCTTGGCATCATATGGAATTTTTGGAAGTGGTGTATCACTCGCTGAACTTTCAATTAATCTAATTTTGTATTTTTTGTTTTTACCAATGGTAACAAGAAGCATGTTATCATCAGAGATGCCTAGTTCAATGCTGTCTTTTTTCTCTGCTCTTTTGATCAGTTTTGAAAATTCGTCTATCCGAACACCAAATTTGATATCACTATCACACTCATATTTTTCAAATGCTGAGTTTGGCCAAGAGATGTCTATCAAGGCTACGTGAGATGGATCCATTCCCCTAAAGGTAATTCCCTCAGCTGATGCTACAAAAGTGGCTTCTTCTACTAGTGTAGATATTGCAGATATGATTGCCTTCAAATCATCAGATCCACTTGTTATAGCTGAAAATACCAAACTCAATCACATATTCTAAATATTCAATTTAAAAATTATGCGTAATTGCGCCAAGTATAATTGCATTTTATACATCTATAAAACTGAGTAGTGGGTTCATCTGCGCTACGAGTTTGAAGCATCCACCAGACTGCTTTATCATGACCACACTTTGTACAATCAATTTTAATTGTTGACAACATTTGTTGGGTATCCTTTTCTTCTAAAACATTAAGTTCTAGAAATTCTTCCTCCTTTACTTTTTTTGTTGTATTAGTACTTGATTCAGCATAATCACATTTTGGACAACAAAGTCCAGAATCTTTTTTTTTAAGTCGTACCTCACAGTTGGGGCAAAATTTCATTTAATTTACCTTAATTTTGATTGAAATAATTTTTTCATATTCTCTGCAGTTTTGATTGCAGATTCTGTTGCTTTTGTAATTTCTTCCAATGGATTATTTTTTGATGAATTAACCCTTATCCAATTTTCATTGGTTAATGGATGTTTTACAATGACTCCAGCAAAATCAATCCCTGAATCTTTCAGAAGTTCATGTTGGACAATGTATAGAATTCCAATATCTGACTCACTTAATGATAGGCTAAGTTCGCTTGAAGATGAATTAATTACTTGAGCTTTCATGTATTCGGAAAAAGAACTTATTGTGGATATAAATCATTATCAAAAATGCTTGTTCTACATAGAATATTATAGGTAGATAAATCATTATCAACGATTGTTTTGGGTAGTAGTTACATATCAGATATTGAATTACTTGTGGAGAAAGATAAGTTTTCCTCAGATGAGAATATTACAATTAATGTAAAATTTTCCATATGGGGAATGATCCGGGATGCTTTTAATGAAAAAAACTGGACTGAGGCCTATAACAAAAATGACAATACATTCAAACTAAAATATGGAATAAAACTTTTTTCAGTAGGATTCAGAAAACATGAGGTTAGTGAGGCCATTGATTCTTATAGAAAGGCATCCCTTTTTTGGACGAGAAATCCAAAATTAGTGAATCCCCACAAGGACAAAAGGGTTTGGGTTCAGGTGGCAAAAAATTTCGAGCCTTATATTCGGTTGACGGAGGAAGAGGTACAACAAGAATTGTTTGATTTTAATGAAAAAATTTCTTTTAATGCTTCTGAGTTAGGAAAAGGAAAGCACAAACTGGGGGCAGAAGCTTGGGCGTCTTGGCAAAAACATGATTACACAGAACCGGATAATGCAAAGAATCAAGCGAAAGAAATTGAGATAGAAATCAATTAGTATTATAAAGAACTTTTTCTAAAAGTTTTCATGGCAAAATATGATGGATTGTTAGGACAGCCAGTACTTGAGATAGAAGAACCTGATAAAGAAGATGGAATTACTATAATCTTTAAAGATAACAGATTCTTGTTTATCAAGGTAGTGGATGGCAAGATCGACACGGTTTCGATACCAGAATAATCAACAGGTGAAAAAATGGAAAAATTTGATCCAATTAAAATGGCAGAATTGATTAAGATTGAAGACCCAGATAGTGAGGGGGGTTTAACTCTGGTATTTAATGATAACATACAAGTAAAGATCAGAGTAGTTGATGGTAAACTAGTCTCTAAAGTAGTATAATCTTCAATTATTAACGTGTTTTTCGTACAGATGTACAGCCATCTTCTGCATCTCTGATTGGATGGAACCAGGTCTTTCATTTCTTACTTTTTCAATCGCATTTTTTGCAGAATATTTTTGAAATTTGATTAGATAGCAAGCAAGTATTGTTCCTGTTCTACCCATTCCTGCGGCACAGTGAACCATGACAGCTTCTTTGTTGTTAATGCCTTTGTGAATAAAATCAACTGAGGTATCAATTTTGTCCATGCTTGGTGCTGTTAGATCCTGAGTGGGGATATGTAGATAGTTTACATCGTCGACCCAAGAATCAGGTAAGGCGTTTTCTGTCATCGTTATAACTGATTTTATTCCTTGTTTTAGAACCCAGTCAAACTCGTCAAAAGAAGTGGGCATTCCAGAGCCTGCTAATTTCTCTTCAATTAACCAAGAGAAGTTTGTTGGCTTTTTGGTTACCCTTCCATGCAATTTTCGCCATAGGTTTCCTGGCTTGCTCATGAGAATAAACCGTGTTTCCTGTACTTTTAGCATTACGCATAAGGTTGTTGCTTATATGGGTAAAAAGTGTAATAAGTTTACAAAATGGGAAAGGAAGCAATTCTGTATGAAAAAAAGCCAAATGAGAAGGTGCTCTGTACAGCTTGTGCCAGATATTGTGAAATTGGAAAAAACCAGATTGGACTTTGTGGCATTAGGGGAAATGTAGATGGAAAATTGGATCTGTTTGTTTATGGGAAGGTCATTGCTGGGCATGTTGATCCCATAGAAAAAAAACCCGCTATTCATTACCGACCTGGCTCCAGAGTATTTTCAATTGCTACTACTGGTTGTAATTGGCTTTGCAAGTATTGTCAAAATTATGATATCAGTCAAAGACGAAAGGTGGAAGGAACAGATATGACTCCTGAAGAGGTTGTACAGACTACACTCAACTATAAAGCAGACGGTATTGCTTATACTTACAATCAACCATCAATTTTCATAGAGTTTGCAAGAGATGTTGGAGTTATTGCAAGACAAAAAGGGCTCTTCAATGTTTTCGTTTCAAATGGTTATGATACACCAGAAACGGTAAAGATGATGGGAGAATTTTTGGATTGTATTACTGTTGATTTTAAGGGAAGTGCCGAACCTGAATTTACTAGAAAGTACATTGGGGTTCCAGATCCAAAACCAATATTTGATACTCTTCTTGAAATTCGTGATAAAACCAAGATTCATGTCGAGATTACAGATCTAATAATTCCTGAAGCAGGAGACGATTTAGTGTATGCAAAAAAGTTGTGCAAATTTATTTATGATGAATTTGGGCCTGATATGCCAATTCACTTTTTGAGATTTCATCCAGACTATAAGATGATGGAATTTGATTCAACACCTGTTAAAACTCTTGAAAAACATTATGAGATAGCAAAAAATGAAGGTCTCAGATATGCTTACATAGGAAATGTTCCTGGCCATTCTCTGGAACATACCTATTGTCCTGAGTGTAATTGTATTGCTATTAAGCGATATGGGTTTGACATTAAAGAATGGAATCTTGATGAAAAAAATCGATGTATAAATTGTCAAAATCAACTACCGATTATAGGAAGCCTCTCCAAAAACTATAAACAAGAACGGTTTCAATTCGTAATTTAGAGTGCAATAGCCCTAACAGGTGAACCAGTTGCATCCTTGAGTTTGAGTGGCAGAACAATAAAATTGAAATAGTTCCTTGAAATTTTTTCAAGATTTACTAAATTCTCTACTATCAAAATATTATTCTTTGAAAGAATATGATGTACTGAAAATTTGTTCTCACTGCCAAGGTCGATGCTAGGTGAGTCTATTCCTACAAGGTTAATTTTTTTTGAAGCTAAATAATTTGCGGCAGTTATAGAAAGACCGGGATTTTGTTTAAAATAATATTTTTTTTGTAAATGTTTTTGCCAACCTGTTGCAAAAATGATGGTTGCGTTTTTTGGAATTATCCCATGTTTTTTTTCAAAACTAACGATATTATTTTTTGTAATTGATTGGTTAGCTTTTTTGGGGATCTTGACTAAAATGGCACTGCTTGAAAGTCGGTTAACTGAGATCTCATGAATTTTTTTTCCATTATCTACAAAGTGATAGGGCGAGTCTATATGGGTACCAGAATGAGAGCTTAGAAAAAGTAATTCTGAATTGTAGCCATCTTTTTTGATTGTATTCCATGGAATGAATTGTGGTGTTGGAGAACCGGGAAAGGTCGGTAAGTTTTGTGAGATTGTTAAAGTTAGATCTAGTACCATGATGATAAGTAAACTATGTAATTAATCAGTATTTGAAAGATATAATCAAAGGTTAAATATTGTCCTAAGAAATCTGGAATGTGCCTACTGCGTACGTTTTAATAAATTCAGATCTAGGATCTGACAAATCCATCATAAATGAATTGAAAGAAATTCTTGATAGTGAAAGTGGAATAGAATATTATGTACAAGGGGTTTATGGAGTCTATGATATTATTTTGAAAATTTCATCGGATAGTGTAGGTGATCTTCGATCAATTATTACTCATAAAGTTAGGAAAATAAACAAAGTTCAATCAACTCTAACAATGATGGTAATAGATGAACAAGAAAATCTATAATTTTTTTAGAGCGTCTATTACTGTTTGAATTTCTGATTCTGTGTTAAAAAAGTGGGGGGATGCTCGAACAAATTTTTTATTAAAAATTTCACGCACGGCAAGAACAATTTTTTGCTTCTCAAGCTTTTCAACTATGGTTTGTGGTTCAAGTCCTTTGATATTAAATGAGATAATGCTTGTCCTTTTTTCAGGTTCTTCAGGACCATACATAGTTACTCCTGAGATTTTTAATAATTCATCTCGTAGTTGGTTTGCTAGTTTCATGATTTTACTCCTAATGTTATGAATTCCAAATTGGGTCAGATAACGTACTGATGATTCTAGTCCCACCATGCCTACGTAATTTCTAAATCCTGTTTGAAATTTTTCTGGTATTTCTTTGAAAGCTAATTTTGTTTCATCATAAATCATAGCTGATTCTCCTCCAATGCTTGTTGGCTCAAGTAAGTTACTAGAGCTTTTTTTACAGTAGAATAATCCAGTTCCCATTGGTCCACAAAGCCATTTTGAACCATTAAAAGACATAAAATCGCATTTTGTTGTGTTTACATCAAACTCGCCGATACAACCAATTGTTTGTGCGGCATCAAGAAAGTATGGAATTTTGTTTTTTTCTAAAATTTCACCAACTTCTTCAATGGGAAGAATAGAACCAGTATTGTACAAAGCATGACTGAGTGTTACTAATTTAGTATTGCTGTCTATCAAATTTTGAAGTTCTTTAATTCTAAAAAAACCATTTTCGTTAACTTGAAGATTTTTGACTTGTAACCTGTTTGATAAGCGTAGCCAAGGGTAATAGTTTGCATGGTGTTCATGAGCCATCCCACGAATAATTATATTTGAATTTGAATCAAATGATAATCCATTTGCAACTATGTTTACACCATCAGTTGTGCTTTGCGTTAAAATGATCTCTTCGGGTTGACATTTTACTAACTCGGCAATGATTTGTCGGGTCTTTCGGAGTTTTTCAGTCACAAAAGATTCTGAATCAATGGAATCTGGACCTACAGAATTATAAGATATTAAGAAATCTGTCATTGCTTTAATGCTCTTTAAAGGCATTAGAGAAACAGAGGCGTTGTTAAGGTAGATTTTACCATCATTAGGAAAATCATCAGCAATATCATTTTTTTCTAAATTCATTATTATATCAGCTAGAAACTTGTTCAGTGTTGGATAAAAATCCTGATCAACATTCATTGATTGGACTACATGGGGTGAAAAAATACTTGGAAAAAAATGCATTAAATTCTATTTTATGTAATGAGCCATTCGTTAAAGCTGTTTTTCTTGCCAAGTTAATTGAACAAATTGATGTTCCAATACTCTATCTGGATTTTGATCTATTGTATAGTGGATATGTAAATGCTGAAATGTTACCAAGAAAAGTAAATGTCTCTCTTTTTTCTCCGTTAAAAAATGATTGGAATCAAGTTCTTAAAAAAATTTTAATGATGGTTTTAAAAGAAAAATCTTTTGTGATTATCGATTCCTTAAACGGCCTTTACAATTTATTTGATTATAAAGATGTGGGCAGACTTGTTAATGCATATGTAATGCTACTGACCTTTGTTGCTAAAGAATCAGATTCTAGTGTTTTAGTTGTAAATATGGCTAGAAAGAAAGATGAAGAAGAATGGGTATTATCTCCTTCTGGTAGACGTGTAGTTGATGCCAAAATTATGACAAACTTGTATCTAAAGAAACAAAACTCTGGAATAGTAGTAGATATTACTAGAGCTGATGAATCTGTTGCTGATTCTATAAAAGTAATTTAGAATCAGAGTCATAGATCAGTTGTTTTGGGATCAGAAAATTCTAACAGTGTTATAAAATTTCGTAACGCCGTTATAATCAGTCATTTTTAAGCAAGTTATATTAAGATCCAAAGACCAAAACCATTTGTAATGCCAGTAGCAATTCTACCAGACATTAGTGAACAAATGTGTATTGGATGTGCGCTTTGCGTGGAAATATGCACAACTTTGGGACCTGATGTACTAAGAGTAAAACCTGTTGAAGGCTGGAAGAGAGGAAAAGCATTTGTATTTTATCCAGAAAGATGTATTTCTGACGGTGCATGTATTGGGGTTTGCCCTACAAAAGCAATTTTCTGGATGAGACCAATGGACTTTACTGTTGGACAACCAGTTCCACTCTACAAAGACTCAGTCTTCGTCAAAGGTTGGACCGAACTGATCGACTAAAACAGTTCAATCATTTTTTAATTTATTTTTAAAATATTTCAAGTGTAAATTGCATTCTATGATTTTTTAAATCCCCTCATGTTGAGATTCCAATCAATTATTTTTTTTCTAGGTTGTTTTTTATAAAAATTATCAAGTAGTTTATAAGTAATGTTAAAACCCTTGCCTACCATCGTATCATCCTTATCAAATTTGTTTTTGTTAATTACTAGATCATCTGGCAAAACCTTTATCCGCTTGGTTTTCAGTTCACGTAGTCTGAATATCTTACCATTCTCTAATTTAATAACAGAATCATCGCTTAATCCTTGAATAGAAAAATTTTCAAAAAATCTTATCACTCCACCTTCTTTTAGTTCAATTTCAACATCATAGGTTACTTTGCTGCCATAGATCAGAATTTCTCTGGCATTAATTTTCACATCATCCTCTAGGTTGAGTGTTATTACAGAATTGCAATCTAAGGAAACGGTGTTAGCGACGTTTTCTACAATAATTTTTCCTTTTGGAGCAACTAGTTGCGTTCTGTATTCTTTGATGGTGTATAGACCTACTCTGCCTGATGGATCCTGCACTTTGACTTTTTTCCCAAAAACATTCCCAACCACAATATCTCCATTATCTACAGTAATTTTCACACCATTTTCAATTTTGTATTTATTTTCCAGAGGATTTACTAATTTAAAATCTCCTTTTGTTATTCTAATATTCGTTTCATGTTCTTTACTCCAGGATGGACTTGTAATGTTTCCTTGCATGATTATTGGTCCATCATAAGTAAGGCTGCCAGCCTTGTAGTTTCCCTTTATTGAGAGTGCTCCATTAGCTTTTCTCTCAAACTCTAATTCCCCAAGTGTTTTTGAACCAAAAAATCTTATTCCTGTACCATCAGCTCTGTTTAAAGCACCTGCCCATTCTTCAGCGACTTTCATATCTTTTGAAATATTTTCTGCTAAAATCTTGTTACTTCGTATTTCTTCATCAGTCTCATCGTAAATTACTCTGGCTTTTTTCAATCGTTCTTCTAGTGAATCGGGATATTTTTTTCCAAGCTTTAGGTCATCATAAGCTTGTTTAATTTTCTTAAATTCTTTCTCATCACCACCTTTATCTGAATGATGTCGAAGTGCTAGTTTTCGAAATGCTTTACGTATCTCACTTTTAGATGATCCCTCAGAAATTCCTAATATTTCATAATTATTCACAATCATAGTTTCTCAATCCTGTGTAAATATAACTAAATTGTTTAAATAATATCTATGTATATCTTGTAACGAAATTAATAAACAACATGAAGAATCTTTTTGGAAAATTATTATGTAATATTTGCCTAAAGGAGTGTAAAGTAAAACATTTAGAACAACTTCATGTCTGTGATGCTTGCTTTGAAAAAGTAAAGGGATTAGAAAAAGGGACGTCATTCAAACTTTCAAAAGAACAGATTGTTGGAGGTACTAAAGATGAATTATAATTTCAAAAGAAAAAAATTTCTAGATAATGATTCATGATAGAATTGAGGCGGGACAGTTATTAGGAAAAAAGCTTTTGGCATTTAATATTATAGATCCAATAGTTTTAGCTGTTCCTCGTGGTGGAGTAATTGTAGGACATGAAGTTGCTAAGATATTAAGATGTAAATTAGATATTGTGATTTCAAAGAAAATTACTCCCCCTGAAAATCCGGAATATGGAATTGGAGCAATAACTTACGATGGTACACTATACAAAGGAGAGAATTGGCAGCGCTACGCTAAGTGGGCAAATTTTGATGATGAACTAACCAAAAAGAAAAAGGAGGTAAAAAGGAGATTAGAAGAATACAGAGGTAACACAGATTACAATCTTGACAA
Organism: Nitrososphaerota archaeon; assembly: GCA_022564515.1. Taxonomy (GTDB): domain Archaea; phylum Thermoproteota; class Nitrososphaeria; order Nitrososphaerales; family Nitrosopumilaceae; genus DRGT01. Next base: position 56,603 of record JADFLH010000001.1, on the reverse strand, counting down.
AAAAACTGTAATTGTAGTTGATGATGGGATTGCTACGGGTTCAACGGTTTTTGCGATATTAAATTGGCTAGTAAATCAAAAGACAGGAAAAATTTTGCTAGTCATACCAGTAATACCAGCTGACACTTACGAAATTATTGAAAGAAAAGTTTCATCCGTTATTGTGTTGTATATTCCAACAGAATTTTCTGCAGTAGGACAATTCTATGAACAGTTTGACCAGGTTTCAGATCAAGAAGTAAAAGAAATTCTCACTATGTACAAAAAATAGTTTGTTAAAATTTTTCTTTTAACACGAGAAGTCTCGCATGGAATAAAAACAACGAAGAGTAAGAAATACATTGTTTAAACATGATATACAATGTTGCAGAAGAGTTCAAAATAATTTTCAGGCGAGTGGAATAACATTTTTTGCAATCCAACCATAATCTGCCAGTGAAATTTGCCGGTTACAATTCCCTTTTATTTGTCCATCACGTATGATAGTTAGTAGTGGTACAAAATTCTTCTATTGAATATGATGTCAAGTGTGAAATAGATACTTGCAAAACCTACCCTGTAGTTACCGATAATGAAAGAGGCGAAGTACTCTGCGGGGGTTGCGGTCTTGTCCTATTGCAAAATGTACCCGATATATCACACGAATCACATGGTTTTACTCAGGAAGAGTTTATGACTCAAACTAGAACAGGTCCAGCTACAACCTTAACTATGCATGACAGGGGTCTTTCAACTATTATTGGCAATAATGTAGATTCTTCTGGTCATGTTTTATCAAGCAAAACAAAATATGAGTTTGTAAGATTACGTATTTGGGATAAGCGTAGTAAACCAAGAGCTACTTCAGCTTTGAACAAAGCGTTTACACTGCTAAATGCCATGAAAACAAAGCTTGCAATTCCAGATAACGTGGCTGAACATGCTGCTTATATCTATAGAAAAGCTGTTTCTAAAAAACTGACTAGAGGACGAACTACAGCCTCATTAATAGCTGCTTCATTGTATGCATCATGTCGTGATAATAATATTCCAAGAACATTGGATGATGTAGCCAAGGTAGGTAATATTGAACGAAAAGCGCTATCAAGAGATCTAAGGACGTTGATAAATAGATTAGATCTTAAACTAGGCCAATACGATATTGCTTCATTCATTGTAAAAATTTCTAATAATCTCAACCTAAAAGAAAAAACCAAACGGGACGCTCTTGACATTTTGAGGAAATCTGAGGATTTAGAAATTACTTCGGGAAAACATCCGGTAGCGGTAGCTGCGTCTTCTCTTTACCTTTCATCTATAATTAATGGAGAAAAATTAAGTCAAAAGAAATTCTCTGATATTGCAGGAATAAGTGATGTCACCATTAGAAATAGAATTGCATTAATCAAAAAAACACTCAATCTTTGTATTTGAATATTTTTCAATTCTAAACTGAAATAACAGAAGAAAACAAGTTATCAAAAATTATGTTTTTGAGTTGTGCTACAAGACCCATTATCACTTTAACTTGTTCCATTGCTACAGCATTAAGATCTTCAAGTTTCTTAGTTAGCACACTTATTTGATTCTGTAAGAAACCTTTTTGGATCTTTAGATTTTCAACGTCTGATTTTAATTCAGCGTTTTCAGATTTTATTTTCTTATTTTCTTCAGTGAGTTTTTCAAATTTTTCTTCATCTGTTAACCCGGGGAATGGTTCTTCAATCGGTTTTGGTTCTTTTCTGGGAATTGGTTCTGGTTCTGGCTGTGGTTGTGGAATTGGTGGAGGTAAAGGTACTTGGTTTGGTTTTTGGGCAGTTATAGGTACAATTATAGGAAATAAAATAAACAAGCCAAATATCAAAAACAAAATTACGTGTTTTGTTTTCATGTGTTTTCTTAGTTAATAATGTATTTTATGTTTAATGCTGATAAATGAGTTCATCATGTATTTTATTCAAGAGGATTAGTGTACTAGATCAAATTTTTTTTTGGAGTTGATTCTTTGAATTTTAAAAATATATCTAGATCGCCTATATCTGGAAGCCAAGTTCCTTTAGCATATGAGCCACCAAATTCTACTTCTAAAATTTGTGGAAACTTTGGTACTTGTTTTCTGAATTAATTTAGGATTTTTTAATTAATGAAAAGTTACAACAGTTGGTAACAAATGTAAAAACGTTATCTAAATTGCAGAACTACTTTTTGTTGGCTTTTCTTTACCATACATCATGAGAAGAATGGCGGCTACAGCTAAACCGCCTGGAATCACGATGATTGCAACAAGGATTTCATATTTTAGTTCTAATCTTTTTGCTGGTTGAACAAGTATTTCATCTGGAGTTAGTTTATCTGGGTTTTCATAAACCATAGCAGTAAACTTGACTGTTCTTAATGAAAGATCGTCGACTGGGGCTCTAGCAGGGCTTTCTATTCCTGAAATACCACCACTTTCAATATTTTCAAATCTTATTTCTAATGATCCTGGTTCTTCAAAGATGTAATTTCGGTAATCACCACCAATTGCAGTCAAGCCATCATCACGAAATATTTCTTCACCATTTTGTATCAGTATTAGATCATACTTCATTTTGTCCAAATTTGAGTTGGTTGAAGGATCATATGTTTGATAAATGAATGAAACCTTTTCGTTTGTTTTGAGAATATGTGGTTCCCATGTTAAATCAAGCTCAATTATACCATCAGCGGTATAACCAATCAAAGGAAATTTTTCTATTTTATTTCCAGACGCATCGTGTGGATAGTCTGGGATTGATACGCCTACAATGACAATTCCTTCCATCCAAGGATGAATAATACAAAAATAGCTAAAGAGACCGGTCTCGTTGAATGTAAATGACCACGAATTTCCTTCCATGAATCTTCCACTTTCAAAGTAACCAGTTGGTTCACCAAGTTTTTTACCACCCATCCATCCAAATCTTCCTGGACCTTTTCCACTTGTAACAGTATGACCTTCCTTGTCATTATTGATCCATGTTACTGTATCTCCCTTTTGAATCGAAATTACTGGTGGTTCATACCAATTTTCTACAGGTGTATCAAAGGAAGGATCATATGCACCAAATGGAATGACAACTTCCCAGGAATTAAGATCATTTTGTTCTTCGGTAAATGAATAATCAATTGTAAACACAAGAAAATACATAGAAAGAATGAGAATAGTTATTTTCGGGCTTGTAATTCGCATTTAGTCACCTTCAACAAATGCTTCGTATTAATGAAAATTTATCTCATACTGCCAAGAATGAGAGTAATAGAGGCATATACTGTCTTGTAGGATTTGGAAAAATTTACAAGGACCTCAAATTATTTGAAGAAATCAAATTCTTGATTTCTTTTTTGCTTTGGTAGATCCTTGAGTACTGCCTGAACTACTTCGCTGTGATTGTAAGTTAAATGCCTAAGAAATTTTGCAGATTCGTCGGTCCTAGTTTTTTCATCAGCAAACATCATTTTTTCATCGCTAAGCTCACTCATTATAGTTTTACATTGATCACATGGCTCAAAATCAAGGTAAATCTTCATTTGGTTATCTGATTCTTTTTTACCATCTATTTTATAGTTTGAGTTAGTGGCTCTTCTGTTTTGAGATGAATTGGTCTAACCTTTTGGATTGCATCAACTAGATCCTTATGTGTTATTTTGATTTCCTTGATGGTTTTTGATGTTCCGCTAACATAGCGTTTGAGTGCAGTTATTGCTGCTCTGTTTGCTATTCCAGCAATTTCTGCGCCTGTAAATCCATTTGTAAGCTTGACTAGTTTTGAAAAATCAACATCTATTGCCAGTGGTTTCTTTTTAGTATGTATCTTGAATATGTGTTCACGAGATTTTGTATCGGGTATTGGAACCTCGATGATTCTATCAAATCTACCGGGACGCAATAATGCTGGGTCAATAATATCCAATCTGTTAGTTGCACCAATTATCAATACGTTATGAAGCTCCTCAAGACCGTCAATCTCTGATAGAATTTGCGAGACGACATTTTCAGTAACATGTGAATCTGAACCTCCAGCTGAACGTCTTGGAATAATAGCTTCTATTTCATCAAAGAAAATTATACAAGGCGCAGCTTGTCTTGCTTTTCTAAAGATTTCTCTTACACCTTTTTCTGATTCTCCAACCCACTTTGAAAGTAATTCTGGTCCTTTTATGCTGATAAAGTTTGATTCTGTCATTTTTGCAACTGCTTTTGCAATCAATGTTTTACCAGTACCGGGTTCACCGTACAGTAGAATGCCTTTTGGAGTTTCTGCGTTTACGTAATCAATTGCTTCTTTGTGTTTTAGTGGCCACTCGATTGCTTCTTTTAATTCCTCCTTGAGTGATTCAAGTCCACCAACATCATCCCAAGTAACGTTTGGTATTTGAACTAGAACTTCTCTTAGTGCTGATGGCCTTACCTCTTTTAGTGCCTCTCTAAAGTCCTCACTTGTAATTTTGATTTTTTGTAATACTTCAGATGAAATTTTATCTTGATCAAGATCAATTTCTGGCAACAGCCTTCTTAATGACCTCATTGCTGCCTCTTTTCCAAGAGCTTCAAGGTCTGCTCCAACAAAACCATGTGTTATCTTTGAAATCTTTTCAAGATCCACTTTCTCTTCAAGTGGCATTCCTCTTGTGTGAATAGTTAGTATCTCCAGTCTTCCTTTGTCATCAGGAATTCCAATTTCAATTTCCCTGTCAAATCTACCAGGTCTACGCAAAGCAAGATCGATAGAGTCTGGTCTGTTTGTTGCAGCAATTACAACTACTTTACCACGTTTCTTCATTCCGTCCATCAAAGAAAGTAATTGTGAAACAATTCTTTTTTCAACGTCGCCTGTGACCTCATCTCTTTTTGGTGCAATAGAGTCTATCTCATCAATGAATATGATACTAGGAGCGTTTTCTTCTGCTTGTTTGAAAATTTCTCGAAGTCTTTGTTCACTTTCACCATAGAACTTGCCCATGATTTCAGGACCACTTATTGAAATAAAGTGAGCGTTGGTTTCACCGGCAACAGCCTTTGCCAGTAGAGTTTTGCCTGTTCCTGGAGGCCCATAGAGTAAAACGCCTTTTGGTGCCTCTACGCCTATTTTTTCAAATAATTCTGGATGTCTCATTGGCAATTCAACCATTTCTCTGATTTTTTGAATCTCGTTTTTCATTCCGCCAAGATCATCGTATGTGATTCTTGGGTAAGAAGAATCAATAGCCTTTGTCATTGTGCCAAGCTTGAAAATTGTTTGTTCTGTTACAATAACTGGCTTGGATGGTTTTGTACTAGTTATAATGAATTGTATCTTACCTCCCATCTGTGTTCCTAAAGTTAGAGCATCACCAGTTGTAAAAATATGATTTAGAAAGTTTTGGACCATGTATTCCTGTAATCCTTCAGCTTGAATTTTTTCAGTTGGAGACAATACTATTTGTTCTGCAGCTGTTGCTTCAACTGCCTTTACCTTAATTTTGTCACCAATACCTGCACCGATATTTTGTCTTGTCATTCCATCGATTTTGATTATACCAGAACCATAATCTTCTGTTGTGCCAGGCCAAAGTTTTACATGGGTTTTTTTGTTGTATGTTAATTCTAAAATCTGTCCAGTATTCCATTTAGCATCTTCGATAATCTTTGGATCAATTATTGCTCGTCCATTACCAACGTGTTGCTGAGAAGTTTCCTCAATCCTTAATTCAATTTCGCTCATTATTTATCACCATAAAAAAGGAGGTTTATTCTACCTCCACTGTTTTTCCTTTTGGTTTTTCGGGATCTTTTAACTTGAATGTTAATTCAAGTATGCCATTTTTGTATGATGCCTTTACAGCGTTTTCATCAACTTTGTGCTTGATTGGCACTTTGACATAATATTTTTTGTCACCATGTTCTGCGTCAATGCTTACTATGTTATCATCAACTACAATTTTGACATCTTTTTTATCTACGCCAGGCATTTCGGCAATTAGCTTGACTACCTTTTCCTTCTCATCAACAATTGTATCCACAATTGGTTCTCTAGTATCAGATGTTGATAGTTCTGGCTTTGTATTCCCGTATTCCCATACTACAGGTTTTCCATCTGGGCCAATGGTCATCGTGTAACCATAAAAAATGGGTCCGTAAAGATTTCCTGTTGATTTTCCCCCAAAGATATCATCCAGATTCACGAAGGATCTGGATACTCTTTTGAAGAGTCTATCAAATTCGTCATCATAGAACATTGTCATATTTATCTACATTATGTAATATATATGACATTATATAAGTATAATGGTAGATTGTAAGGCTAATTACACAATCCTATTATATATGACACTATATAATATTTCTTATGAGGATGGCAAATCTTTCCGTGCCTGAAGTTATACGTGAAATCATCACTGGGAATAGATCAATTCATGATTGCATGAAGATGGATGTGATTAATTATACTGCTCTGGCAGTCAAAATCCAGCCAGATGTAGAAAAAATTCTAGGAAATTCGGTCAATCTGAATACGATTGTTGTCGCTATAAAACGATATTCTGATTCATTCCAGGACAAAGAACCAGTCAAGGAGGAGCTAATCCTGCAAAATGCCAGGCTTTCTCTTACCGATGGTATGATGGATGTTAGAGTCCCACGAGACAGTTTTAGAATTGCAGATGCATCTTCGTTTTTTGAGCAGTTCTCAAAAATTGAACCAGATTACGAGTTTTTCCGTCTATCTGATTCCTTTAGGTTTTTAACTGAAGATATAGCTGATGTAAGAAAATTATTTGAATCACTTCCAAACACTCAAAGTCAGTTTAGTACCGGTTTGACTAGAATTACCATTGGTATTCCTTCTGGACAAAATCGTTCAGATGTTGGTAGCTTTGTATCAGACTTGTTACATACAAATGGAATTGAATGGGAGGATGCATATTTTTCAAGAGACAAGATGATCATTACTCTGAATACAAAGGATGCAGCTCATGCTTATGATATATTGAGATCAGAGATCTCAAGATAATTAAATAATTAACATTTGATACGAATTGTTGAATAAGAATTAAGAATTTTCAGGATCAAACATATTTTTTAATTCTATGAATGACGATTGCAGGTGCTACAAAATACATTCCAACATTCAATATAATCAAACTAATTCCATATCCTAGAACTTCAAATTCTGAATCCATGTCGACATAATTTAGAATTGAAAGTGAGGTAAGTAATGGAGTTATACCAAGCTTTACAATCTCTTTGAATACTGGATTCTGTCTTTCATAATCAGCTATGGTGGGACTAAAAGAGTAATAGAATTGATTAAATGATTCCATAAATGCAGAGCCTGATTCAGTTTGTAATAGTGAATTATCTCTTAATTCTCGAAGCTGTTGTACTTGAGGAGCCAATTCAGAACCAAATGTAGCCGTTGCAATAAGACATCCTCCTCCTTCCTGATTTACTTCATCACTGTAAATTTCCCCACCAGCAGATAATATTACGAATGAATTTTTCACAGTTTCAAAATTTTCTAGGTGGTCTTCAAAATTATTTACTCTGTTTATGTAAGCTAAAGTATAAAATTTATCGGGAGTTGCAATCTTGATTTCGTTGAATTTTAGATTCGCGGCGCCTATTTCACTTTCAAATACTCCCACCGCATGTAAAACATGCGCTTCTTTGCCATCAATAGTAGTTTTTTCTTCAGAAATTATTTCAAGTGTACCATCATCTATTACTTGTTGAAAAGATTCTCTAGTTTCAATCATTTTTTGTTCTAGTGATTTACCGTCTGAATCAACTATGGTAATTGAAATGAGTGGATTAAATCCTTCACTTATGGGACCTGTTATTACAATGTCTGGAACCTCTGGTGCAGTTTTTTGTGGTTGTTGTATAATCCAACCAGAGGGTGCGATAAAGGAAATTCCAAGTTTTTCATCTGTATATCGTTCTATAGGAGATTCAGTAAGAGATTCAGTAGGAGATAAAACTCGCTCTGGGCTTCCCAGATTTAACAAGTCAGAAATTTCTGATCTTATTACCACTTCTGCTTTTAGAATCTTAGCTTGTTCTATGTCAAGTGGAACATCTTTAGCTCCTGTGCTTAGCGATGCAATTTTATCAAGTGTATCAAAGCTTTCTTGAGTTAGTATACGGCCAAAAACCGTATATTGTTCATCAAGAAAGTTTGAATCTTTATGTACAATATAAAATTGTGAGCTAGCACTGTTTGGATCAGCAGATCTTGCCATTGAAACAATGCCTCTGTTGTGTTTAATGGTGTTAAATTCAGCTTGAATGTTGTATCCAGCATTGCCTGTGCCCCATTGTCCTTGATTTTCAACTTGTTTAGTGAGTGGATCACCGCCCTGAATCATAAAATCCTTAATGATTCTATGAAAAACTACACCATCATAAAATCCACTATCAGCTAATTTAAGAAAATTTTCTACTGTTTTTGGTGCGTCTTGAGGAAAAAACTCTATTACGATTTTTCCTGATTGTGTTTCTAAAATTACAACTTTATCGCTAGTTTGCGCATTTGCATAGTTTGAAAGGCTGGCAAGCAAAAAAACAAGTACAAAAATCGTAAAGGTGCGTTTCACGTTTTTTCGAGTTTCGCCTGAAATAAAAGTCAATAGCACACATTAATTTTTAAAATGTTAACAAAATCACAGAGTATGGAATCTGATGAACGTATTCAAGCACATATTCTATCAGTTTGGAGAGAATCAAAGAAATTTTTGTCAGTTGTAGGTAAAGAAGGAATGTTTTTGTTGACTGATAGACATTTGATGTTTGTTCATAAAACAGAGGCCAAAATGAGATGGTGGGGTGCAGTAGTCCAGCGGCAGGTTCTAAACTTAATGAAATCAAAAAACATTATGCTACGGCAAGATGGATATGCTGAAAAGGACTTGATGTTAGATTTGGAAAATAAAAAAAATGTAGAGCTATCATTTGATGATATTTTAGAAATTAATCATGAAGAAAAGCCGTGGGGAAGTGTTTTGAATTTGGAATATGTAAAAGATGGAAAAAAAGAAAAGTTTCGGTATTCTGTTGTGAAAGATTGGGTAAAATATCCTGCAAAAGATCCTCAAAAATACATGAGGGTGGATTGGGAACCACTTGTTCAATATATTAAAGACAGACAAATATTAATTCCATAAATTGAAAAAGGTTTATGCAGTAGGAGTCGGCCCAGGTTCACCAAAATATGTAACAGCTCAAGTAAAAGAAATAATTCAAAACTGTGATATTGTTATTGGATACAAATACACTTTAAGAATAATTGAAAATCTGCTTTCTGGAAAACAAGTACATGAAATTACAATGAAAAATCAAGAAGAGGTTTACCAGAACATAAAAAAAAGTTTAGGAGAAAAAACTCTGGTTGTTCCCTTTACCGGCGATGTAAATTTTTCAGAATCAGAAGTTGTTGATAGGTTAATTGAGATTTTTGTGGATGTGGAGATTGTACCGGGCATAAGCTCAGTTCAAATCGCTGCATCAAGGGCCAAAATTCCATTAGATAAAGCTAAAGTGATCACTATGCATATTTCAACATCAATTGTAGAAAAAAAATTGGAGCTTCAAAAAGCATTGATTGATGGTCATAGTGTCATATTAATTCCCCGTCCATGGCCAAACTCGCCAGATAAACAATTCATGCCTTCCGAAATTGCGCATTATTTGAAAAAGAATGGTTTTGATATTAAAAAAATCAAAGTCCATGTTTTTGAATCTCTGACAAATGATAACGAGTCTTCATTTGAGGGGGTAGTTTCTGATCTTGAGGGAAAGGAGTTTTCTGACTTGTCTATAATGGTGTTTAATCAATCAAAGTTGGAATCCTATCTTGATTTGAAAGATTAGTTGCCTTTTTGTGATGTGCCAACTGATCTTATAATTTCTGCACCTGTATCAGGAAATGAATAAACAACAATACTTATCCATGGATAATCCGGATCAATTATTCTGTAAAACCCAGCATCATCAAATGATCCTGTCCATGATTCTCCTGGTTGAAGAACTCCGCTATCTATTCTTCCATCAAAAGAAAATGAACATTCACCGCTTGAGGTATCAGCATAACTGCTAAATCCTAATGGAAGTTCTCCTTGAGGGGATTCACATATTACAAATTGACCAGATGATGCACGACTATGAGTTCCAAGTCCTGTCCCACTAACAATTTTGTGTTCAACATCATCATCATTTACAAATGTAATAGATGTGCCTGGTTCTATTGAAATTCTGTCAGGGAAAAAGTATCCTGCACGTATTGGGGCGTCTCCGTATATTTCTGCCAATTTTCTTTGCAGAGCTGCAGCTTCAATGTAACTTGATGCAATTCCTTTGGTGGAAGCTCCTGGAAGAATGTGTACAACAATTTCGTCGCTTTCTTCTTCACTTACACCTTGTTTAGTTAACGAAGTGCTTGTTAATAATGACAATTTGGTGGTGTAGATAATTTTGTGAGTTTCTCCTTCATGAGTTAACCTACCAGTAAAACCATATACAGAGCCTTCTTCACTATCTTGAATTAATCTTCCAAAAATTCTTACAGCAACTTCATCACCAAAAGAATCTTCAGCTGTTCCAGATATTCGAATAAATTTACCGTCTCTCAAAGATGTGCCACTAAAATCAGTTATAATAAAATCTTCGTCACTAAGAGTTACAAATCCATCTTCGACTATAATATTTGTTCTAGTTCCAATTTTATCGCCGGTGGATATTATAAAATCAATTTCGGTGGATTTTATCGAGTCTTCTGTAACTGCAAAACCAGAGCCTTCTAAAATGAATGCTTTGTTTCCAGAAAGTTCTGCACTAACATCATTTGTTGTTAATCCTAGCACAATTACTCCAATACTGAGAAAAAGAATGACTAAGGGTGCCTTCATAATTTAGTTTTTGCGTGATTCGGTTTATAATTTACTAATGAATTATTTTAGACAGACTACACAATTTCAGACTGGATGAATGATTTTTGAAAAATTTAATCTAGAATCCAGAAAATAGATCGCTTTCTTCAATTAATTGTATCATATAATATTCCAAAAATCCTCCTCCAAGTAAAAGACCTAGCATAACTCCAATTTCAATGGCTGTTCCCCGTATTGCTGGCCGAAGATTAACTTTTTTTATAATCATATGAATTAGAATGAAACTTCGTGAGGTTCCAAGAGAATATGCTGTCAGTTCCATGAGGCCAAATGGTGTAAGATAGAGTATAGCTAGCGGTGGGATTTTAGAAAGTTCTGGGAATATGGTTGCAATTGCTGAAAATGCATATCCGGTTGACCATGCTGTAAAAAAACCCCATACAATTCCAAAGCCAGGGATAAACATTGGCAGAGCAATGCTGGTGTTATGGAGAAAAATTCCAATCGCGTCTATGTCCCCTACTAATTCTTCAAATTCCTCAAGAAATATTTCAGCATCTTCTTCACTAACTTCAAAAAATGAGCCAATTTGATAGGCCATAGAAAACAATCCCATAAAAATAAAAAATATTGCTATTCGAATTTTTCTAGACATGTGTTTTTTTTTCTAAGAATTGTATATGAGCATGTTGGTGTGTGTTATGCACAGATTTAATTAAAACTCTCAGTATTTTTTGATAATGAAAAAGAATGTTACCTATGCACTTGATTATGCGTTAAACAAAGGTTTTCAAATTCATCCTGATGCACTAAAAATTTTAGAAGATTTGGATGTAAATGATCTTAAAGATGTGATTAAACAGATTGTCAGAGAAAAAATTCGACAAAAACGTTATTTGATTAGCCAAGATGATTTAGAATCATTTTTGGGGATTAAAGAGGATTCAAGTTTAGAAAACGAGCATAGAATTTTATTTGACCCCACATCCAAAATTACCTCCGCAGAAGGCATTGATGGTTTTAATTCATTATTTTCAAGTAGATTTTCAAAATTAAAAAAAATTATTTCAAATCGGCCAGAAGCTAAACTGTTAAAATCGATTAAGCTAGTCATGGCAACAAAATCAGATAATGATGTATATGTTTGTGGTTTGGTTTTTGAAAGAAATTCTGACAGAAATGTTACAAGGTTGAAGATTGATGATTCTACTGGCTTTCTAGAAACTATTGTGTTTGATAAAGATATACAAAAAATTGCTAATGAACTTCTCCAGGACCAGTTTGTCATGCTTAAGGTGCGATTAAGCAAAAATGGAGGGTTTATTGTAAGGGATATTATTTTGCCTGATATTCCAGATCATCCTTCAAATAGATCTAAGAGTGAAACCTATGCGGTTTTTTTATCGGATCTTCATGTTGGAAGTAAATTTTTTATGGAAAAGGAATTTAATGATTTTATTTCTTGGCTCTCAAGTCCTGATCCTATTGCTCGAAAAATTCGATTTGTTATACTTTGTGGAGATGTAGTTGATGGGGTTGGGATTTATCCAAATCAGGATAAGGAATTGGATTATCCTACCGTTGAAGAACAGTTAAAAAAATTAGAGGAAGTATTGAATAAAATTCCAAAAAATATCAAAATATTCATTTCCCCAGGAAATCATGACCCTGGTAGACGGGCTTTGCCACAACCTGCTTTTCCAGAAAAATATAATGGAGTTTTACTAAAACATGAAAATTTCTTTTTGGTTGGAAATCCTGCTTTAGTTTCGTTAAATGGGGTTAAGGTGTTGATTTATCATGGTCAGAGTATTGATGATATTGTTAAAACTACACCTGGGTTGAGTTACGATACTCCCACTAAGGTCATGAGGCAATTACTAAAATCAAGACATTTAAGCCCAATTTATGGTGGTTTGACTCCCACGGCACCAGAAATTGAAGACATGATGGTAATTGATGAGGTTCCCGATATTTTTCATGTGGGTCATGTTCATATTGTGGGTTTTGATATGTATCGAGGTGTTTTATTGATAAATTCTGGAACATGGCAAAAACAAACTCCGTTTCAGGCGAGTATTGGGATTATGCCTACTCCGGGTTTGGCGGTACTAGTAAACCTGAAAACCTTCAAGGTGTACTATCAAGATTTTAAAACAGAATTTTAGACTAGATCTTCCAGAATAAGATCTTTTTTGAGAGTCTGTTTTATGGTTTCTGGAGAAATTGTTAGTTTGAATTTTTTGGTTCTGCCGTGAATCCCTTGATGAACAATTCTTCCAGAAATAATACCTGAAAGTTCAATTTCACTAAGCATTTGAGTCATCCGTCTTTGGGTTAGTTCTTTTTGCCTAACGGATTTACAAAGTTTTGTGTAAGCAGAAAAGATTTCTCCTGTTGATGATCCTCCTGCCCTCATAACTGCTAAAATAAGTAGTTTTTCATGTAGTGGGTATGATTGTATTGCTGCTGTCTCCTTATCTTCTTCCATTTTTTGAGATGCTCTCCGGACGTGTTCCTCACTAACCTTTTCTTTTTGTTCTCTTTCTGCAATTTCACCTGCTACACGCAATAGATCGATTGCCCTTCTGGCATCACCGTGTTCTCTACCTGCCATCGCTGCACAAAGGTTTAAGGCTGATTCTTCAACTGCTCCCTCTACAAATGCTAATTGAATCCTATCCTCAAGAATTTTATGAATTTGGTTCACGGAATAGCTAGTAAATACAATCTCTTCTTCACCTAAACTGCTAATGACTCTTGGATCAAGTCTGTCTTTGAATGTGAGGTCGTTAGAAATTCCAACTAAAGTTAAAGAGCCGTTTTTTATTCTGTCGTTGGATCTTGTTAATTGATATAGGATATCATTTTTTGATTTAGAAACTAAATGTGCTAGAAAATCAATCTCATCAATGATAAAGACGGTGTTTAACGAGTTTTTATTAATAATCCGAAGTAGTCTTTTGAAAACTTCACTTATTGACAGCCCAGTCGTGGGTAGTTCTTTTTCTGATAGTCCTAATTGCCTTCCAAAATCAACTAAAAGTCCGTATAGGGTTGTTTCCTCTTTAGAATTTCCATAAATTAGTTTTATTGGAAAATTAGTTTTCTCTACCCTTTCTTGAATTTTTGACAAGACTCTTCTAACTACTAGGGTTTTGCCTGTGCCTGGTTTACCATAAATGAGTATGTTAGAGGGACGAGATTGTTTAAGAATTGGAAGAAGGGATTGTGTGACTTTTTCTTGCTCTAAGTCACGATGATGTATGTTATTGGGTATGAATGTATGGTGTAAAACGGTCCTATTCTTAATTAGGGATTTTCCGGAAACTGTGGCTTCTAATAGTTTTTCTATTGGGTCTAGAGTTGTTGTGCTCATTTTCAGGATCTGGAATATCTATCATTAACACTTCAACGGATCCTCTAGGTTTTTTTTACAAGGCGGATCGTTTGTGTTGACATATTTTGATCGTATCCACACACCTTCATTTCTATTGATTTTAAGAAAAGAGATTGATTAGATTATAATTATTTAGTTTATTTTTAAAAAAAATTAAAAACTAAAAGAATGGAAATATAGGTGTGTCCCTTAAACAACATAATTTAATACTTAATATTCCTCATATCTAATTTTTCCAAAATCCAAACAACATTTTGTTTTAGATGTAGATCTTAGTATTAAAAAATAAATTATTCACAACCAGTTAATCTATTGTTAAGTTGGGAAGCAAAAAATCTCATTATGACCCCATTCTTTCCACTCTGGGCGTGAAATTCATCGTTAACAATGTTAATTACAAAAACTTGACCCCATTCTTTCCACTCTGGGCGTGAAATTAGTTTTTATTTGTAAAAAAACCATCAAATATTGTTAATATAAAAAAAACCTCTAGGCATGAGCCACACAGTCAAAGTTAACAAATCAATTAGTTAACAACTATCACTAGGACTGTTCAAGTGTTAAGCACAGATCCTGAATCCCACAATGGTAAGAAAAAGAATCCGTATAGATATGGAGGATGTTGACGGAACAAAATATGATATAAAATTAGAGGGTAATGTGACAAGAGACAAAATCCTCAAAGTCTTTGAGATGATGGATTTAATGAATATTGAAGAAGGCACCAAAACAACAAATCTTGATACTATCGGGGCCAAAATTTGGAATATTATAGATAAATACTTCCCAATGGGGAAATTTACCTCAAACGAAATTCTAGAAAAGTATGAAGATGAATATAACGAGCCTATAAAATTGAGCGTGGTTTCGACTTATCTATCTAGATTTAACTCAAAAGGCAAGATTGACCGTTCAAAATCAGGCCGAGCATGGGCTTATCAAATCGTCAGGCTAACACAAAAACCCCAACAAACTAGGAAATTGTAGCCTTTTTCACAATTAAATAATTATTTTCTAAAATCACCTTTACATAATCCCCTTTTTGCATATCCATATGCCTACGGAACTGTTTAGGCAGAGAAATTGTACCTGCGGGAGTTATTTTAACTAAAATTTCTTGTCGCTCTGAATCCATAATATAATAATAAAACCATGATATATAAATTAATTAAATTAATTAACTTATACATTATAATACACTTTCAAACAAAAAAAGAAAATAAACTTTCAAATTTTACTAAAACATAGTTAGTTTGCTGCAGGCACAGATTTCATTAACCCCAACTTTTCTTTTCCCCCCTCAGTGATTGAATAAGTATATGGTTTTGAGTTGGAATTTCTTTTAACAAAACCATCCTCAAATAATTTCTTCATCAATCTTGATATATGCTCCCTACTTCTTCCTAACGTGATTTGGATGTCACGTGATGTCATTGTTCTGTCTGTGATTAATCCTAGGACAAATTCTGTAACATTTTGATAGCCCATATTTGGTAAGCGTTCTTCCTGAGAGTGATTCTTTTCAACAACCTCACGCTTGCCTTTATTAGCTTCACTACTGGACAACTGTTCGACAACTTGATTAGATTTAGGTATAGAATCGTACAACTTTGTGTTTATATCCTCTAAATCAAGAGCATCTAAACGAATTTTCATATCAATTAACTGCTTTTCATAATATTCTAACCGTTCCTGATAGGGGGGATCATTTGTGCTAGGCTTGAATTTTATGTATGGTTTAATCTTAAAATAGAAATACAAACCAAAGAGTCCAACAAAAAACGCTGCCAAAATTCCTAAAATCACTTCAGGATCGGGGATTTCTACTAACATCACACTTGATTAATGAATTGTGATTTATTGTGACAGAACAAGATAATTTCACATTTTACACTAACAAAAACATCATCATCAATCACGAAAAAAACTAGATTTCTTGGACGGTTTTGCATGAAATCACATCTCACAGATTTGACTTATGAGACGATCTATCACAACCATGATCTGCTCTTCTCTTTCTGAAAAAACATCACCATCTTTTATCACCACAATTCTCTCTGATAACTTTGACATCACATCATTATCATCTGGCAATAATATTCCTAAACTACGAAACAAAACAATTGAATAGAATAAAGCCATTAACTTACGCCTAGACTGACTTACCTGCCTGTAATATGCCCCTTTTGTTATGTTAAACTTGTTTTGGGAAAGATTCTTTTGATTTAGAATAATTTCAATTTGTCTTTCAGTAAACAATGATTTTTTGATAATATTCCTTATAATATTATTAAAATTTGTTCTTTCCCCCTCTGGCAAAGCTATACAAATCTGTATACCAATATTCTAATTAAACTTTAAAGAGCCCCCTTCAAACGACAGTTATGGCTAGTAATTATGTTGAGAATTACCTAAAATCACAATTAAAGAAAAAAAAAGCATTAATTTTTGTTCTTATAGATTCTGAAATTTCAAAAAATACCAAAGCAATCTCCCTTGCAAAAAAAGTTGAAAAAATTGGAGCTTCAGCAATATTGGTAGGAGGCTCCTCAACGACTGATCAAATCGAGATGACAAAGATTATCAAAAACCTAAAAAAATCCGTAAAAATCCCACTAATTCTCTTTCCAGGCAACATTACCGGTGTTGTTCCTGGGGCTGACGCAATCTTGTTTAGCTCTCTTCTTAATTCCGAAAACCCATATTTTGTTTCTCAAGCTCAGGCACTTGGAGCACCAGCAGTATTGAAATTTGGATTAGAGCCCTTGCCTACGGCCTATTTAATAATAGGAGAAGGCTCCTCGGCATGGTTTGTAGGTTCGGCCAGAGGTATTCCATTTGATAAACCAAACATAGCAGCAGCTTATTCACTAGCAGCTCAGTTTCTAGGAATGAGATTCGTGTATCTCGAAGCAGGCTCGGGCGCAAAATCTAGTGTAAGACCAGAAATGGTTAAAACAGTTAGAAGCATTTTTGATGGCTTTATCATTGTAGGGGGCGGAATTAGAGATGCTAAAACCGCAAAAAACATTGTTAAGGCTGGAGCTGACGCACTGGTTATTGGAACCTTTTTAGAAAAAGGTGGCAATCTCAAAAAACTGGAACAAATAACAAAAGCAATTCAAAGCCCTAAGAGATAAGATAATAAATGTCTCAAAACAGTGCCTTGTCCAGAATTATAGTTGTTGACATTCCTGATTATTATTCAGAATATTATTCAAAACTTTCAAAAGAAACCTATCATATTTTTGAAAAAGCAGCTAAAGCTAAATCTACGCTTGTAGATTCTTCAGGAATAATTGAACCGAAAATAGCATTTGATTTGGCTGACCGTGTTGCTAAAATGCACGATATTGATATCGTCGAACCTTTAAGGGAGCTTCTTAAAACACATGGAAAAGAGCTTTCTGCTCTAATTCTTTCAAAAGACATTGCTTTGGGAAAATACATTCAACCAAACTCCTCCCTTGAAGAAAGATTAGAGTCGGCAGTCCGTGTTGGACTTGCCATTGTCACTGAAGGAGTTACAATTGCCCCTCTTCAAGGAATTTCAGAGGTAAAAATAAAGAAAAACAAAGACGGTTCTGAGTATTTGTCTATTTCAATTGCAGGACCCATGCGTTCAGCAGGCGGAACAGAATCTGCAGTCACAATGCTAATAGCTGATCATGTAAGGAAAATTGCCAATCTTGCAAAATATCAAGCAAACTCATTTGACGATGAAACTGGAAGATTTGTTGAAGAATTAAGAATCTATGAAAGAGAAGTAGGCAGCTTTCAATTTCATGTATTAGACGAGGATATTATCAAAACCATTTCAAATCTTCCAGTAGAGCTTGATGGAGTAGATACCGATCCTTACGAAGTTCTTAATCATAAAAACATGACTAGAATCAAAACAGATCGAGTTAGGGGAGGAGCATTACGCATACTCAATGATGGATTGATTGGAAGATCCAAAAAACTTGTGAAAAGAATCGAGCTTTATAATCTTGATGGATGGGATTGGCTTAATGATCTAAGAGGGGCCATTCAAACAGAAAACGATCAGGGGGAAGCAGCCGCAAAAAGAATGAGCGATGTCATCACGGGGAGGTCGGTTTTATCCATGGCAAACAAACTGGGTGGATTTAGATTAAGATACGGTCGTGCGTGTAATACTGGCTTTGCTGCAGTTGGTTTTCATCCTGTGATCGCTGAAATTTTAAACCATACAATTGTTGTTGGCACACAAGTAAAACTTAACATGCCTGGAAAAGGAGCGACCGTAGCTTTTGTGGACTCGATCGAAACCCCAATTGTCCGACTCAAGAATGGCGATGTAGTGAAAATAAAAGATGTATCACATGGAATTAGTATTAAAAATAATATTGAAAAAATTCTACATCTCGGTGATATCTTAATCTCTTTTGGTGATTTTTTAGAAAACAACGCAAGGTTAGTTCCTTCGGGGTTTGTAGAAGAATTTTGGAGTGAAGAACTGAGAAAGATAATAAAAGAGGGCAAGTTTCAGAATGAATTCATTACACAATTTCTTGAGAAAACACCTACCTTTGATGAAGCATTAGACCTGTCTCTTAAATTCAAAATTCCACTGCATCCAAAATACCTCTATTTTTGGGAACAAATTTCATTAGAAGAGTTTTATGAAATTTTACAACCAACTACAATTCAAGAAAAATCAATTCAATACCCAATTACGTGTAAACCAATTTTAGAAAATCTTGGGGTTCCTCATAAAATTCAGGACACTAGTATAGTTTTAGAGGGAATAGAAGCAAAAATTTTTTTTAATTTACTTTTTAGAACACCAATTAACAAAAAAGAATCACTTCCTGTCCCAAAAATAATTTCTCAAACATCTGGAATCATTTTACGTAATAAATTCTCAACATCTATTGGAGTAAGAATCGGCAGACCTGAAAAAGCTGCTCCAAGACAAATGAAACCCCCAGTTCATGTGCTCTTTCCAGTAGGACTCAAAGGGGGAGCAACTCGTGACTTGATAAAGGCATCAAACCACCCCAATTTTTACACAAACATTTTCAATCGAATTTGCACAAAATGTAACGAGCTCTCAATCAGCATAAAATGTCACAAATGTAATGAAAAGACATCGGTTGCTTACGTTTGTCCTAACTGCAGAAATACTCTGAATTCATTATTTTGTGAAAAATGTAAAAAAAATACTCTAACCCATTTTTATCAACCATTTCCACTAAAAAACAACTTAAAAACCATTCAAGAAAAAATTGGAAAAAGAGTACAAGAACCATTCAAGGGCGTAAAAGAACTTATTAATCAAGATAGAATTGCAGAACCCCTTGAAAAAGGACTGATTAGACAGAGTTATGGTCTAACAGTTTTCAAAGATGGAACAGTTAGACTCGACGTAACAAATTCCCCATTAACTCATTTCAAACCCTCATGGATTGGAACATCAATTCAGAAATTAAAAGAACTTGGTTATACTCACGATCTAAATGGCGAATCGCTTTCTAATTCAAACCAATTTGTAGAACTACGAATGCAGGATGTCATTATTCCAATTGAAAGTGGAAAATACCTTGTTAAAATATCCAAGTATATTGATGACGAATTGAATAAGTTTTATGGTAAACCTGCATTCTATAATATAAAAAACATAGAGGAGTTAATTGGTCATCTTATAATTGGTTTAGCTCCACATACTTCTGTTGGAATTGTTGGAAGAATTATTGGTTTTTCAGATACTCATGTTTGCTTTGCTACCCCCAACTGGCATTCTGCAAAAAGACGTGATGCAGATGGAGACGCTGATTCAATTATGCTCTTAATGGATAGTCTTTTGAACTTTTCAAGACAATTTCTATCAGATAGAATTGGGGGACTAATGGATGCCCCTCTACTTATTCAGCCTTTAGTATTGCCCCATGAATCGCAGCCACAAGCACACAATCTAGAAGTAACAAAATTTTTCCCACTATCATTTTTTGAATCAACCATATCCCAACAAAAAGCATCTGATGTCACCTCAGTGGAAATCATAAAATCCAGATTAGAAACAAAAGAACAATTTTATGACTATCATTTTACTCATCAAACTTCTAAACTTACATCCTCAAAGTCACGAAGTGCATACTCAACTCTTGGTTCTATGCTAGACAAATTTGATATGCAAATAAAAAATGCTGATCTCATAGATGCTGTAGATACAAACGAAATTGTGTCTAATGTGATTTCAACACATCTTATACCAGACATCATGGGAAACCTAAGAGCATATGCCAGGCAGAGTTTCAGATGTACAGCTTGTAGTAGAAGCTACAGAAGATTACCACTTTTACAACATTGTATATGTGGTAATAAGTTAATTCAAACAATTACGAGAGGCTCAGTAGAAAAGTATCTAAAGTTTGCCAAACGTCTGATTGAAAAATATAACATGAACACGTATCAAAAAGGAAGAATTAAAGCTTTATCTGATGAAATCGATTTAGTTTTTGGAAAAAGCGATGGTGATCAAGCTTTGCTGACTGATTATGCTAGACAGTGATTTTATCTTAGTTTAACGTATTCGTAAGCACTTAACTTTTTGTCAAAACAATAATGCACTTTTTGAAAATCTTTTCGAAATGATTTAATTTTAGAGAGAATTTTCTTTGGATCTTTTTTATCAATAACTATTTGTTTGATAAATGATGCAATATCTTTCATGTCGGCTTGGCGCATTCCAAGCCTTGTAATTTCAGACGTTCCAAGTCTAATTCCTCCAGGATGGAAGTAGTTTCTGCCCGCCCTGATATCGCCTGGTATCAGTTGCCTATTTACGATAATGTTTGCTTTTTCTAACTCAACTTCAATCTTACCTCCATCTGAATAATCTAAAACACTAAATACAATCTGATGCGATTTTGTAAAACCTCTTCTTTCCCCAAGTACCTTAAAACCAAAACCATTAAGATATTCTGCTAGTGCCTTTGCGTTTTTAATAACTTGTCTTGCATAATCTTTTCCAAACTCCAATACTTCTGCAAAAGTTATAGCTTTTGCAGCCATGTGGTGAATGTGATGATTACTAGTAAGACCTGGAAATGTTGCCTTTTTAATAGCCTCTGCATATTTTTCAAAACTCAATACCAGCCCCCCTTGAGGACCAAACAATGTTTTATGTGTACTCATAGTAACAGTGTCAGTTCCCTCTCTGAGAGGATCTTGAAACATTCCCCCAGCAATTAAACCCGCGACATGAGCAGCATCATAATTGATATGCATTCCATATGATTTTAGAAAGCTTGAGAGCTCTTTTACTGGGTGTGGAAATAAGAATAATGATCCTCCAAACATTGCCATCTTTGGTAAATGCTTGGCCTTCTTGAGATCTTGTATCTTTTTCTTTGTTTTATCTACATCAATTGTCATTTCCTCAGCGTCAAACGGGTAGAATTCTATTTCTAATCCATGAACTAGGCCAGCTGTTCCTGAATGTTCTTTTTTACCATGAGAAATGTGTCCTCCAGCAGGAATGGACGGAACAAGCATAATATCTCCTGGATTAGTAAAGGCAGAATAAACAACAAGGTTTGCAACAACTCCAGATATGGGTCTAACATCAGCAAATTCGGCCTTGAAGATTTTTTTTGCAAGCCTCATACATTCAAACTCAACCTTATCAATGTACACACAACCTGCATAGACCCTCTCGCCAGGCCATCCCTCCGCATACCTATTTCCAAAATCAGAAATTATTGCCTCACGAACAGCAGGGCTGGGAATATTTTCACTTGCTATTAATGGAATTGAATTTTCAAACAACTTGTTATGGTCTTTTAACATTGTGAAAACTTTGTTGTATGATTCTCTATTTGAGGACTTGATCATATTCTGCCAATTTATTTTCCCCATTTAAAAACACCGATTCAATAGTCACGGGATCATACTAAAACATAATAAGGGAATCAAATTTTTTCCGAGTATGAGTCTTCAAACTGCAAGAGGAAGCCTACCAATTGTTTTGCTTAAAGAAGGTACTACTGAAAAGAAGGGCCGCGAGGCTCAAAAAAACAATATTCAAGCTGCTAAGATTATTGCAGAGATTGTTCGTACTAGTCTAGGCCCTCTTGGAATGGATAAAATGCTTGTAGATTCTATGGGCGATGTAACTATCACAAATGATGGCGCAACGATCCTCAAAGAAATCGATGTCCAACACCCTGCAGCGAAAATCCTTGTGGAAATTTCAAAGACTACTGATAGTGAAGTAGGCGATGGAACAACATCAGTAGTTATTTTTGCTGGCTCGCTACTGGAAAATGCGGAATCATTACTAAACCAAAATGTCCATCCAACAATAATTGTGGACGGTTATAGAAAAGCAGCAAAAAAAGCGCTACAATATTTACAAGAAATTTCGGAGAAAATCACTCCCAATGATAAACACATCTTGCTTAAAGTAGCTAAAACCGCAATGCAAACAAAACTTGTCAGCAAGGTCTCAAATGAGTTAGCAGATTTTACTGTAAAAGCCGTTCTTGCAGTAGCAAATAAGGATGGGGAAAAATTTTCCGTTGATATTGATGACATTAAAGTAGAAAAGAAAGCAGGAGGTTCAATATTAGATTCTAAAACCATACAAGGAATAGTTCTTGATAAAGAGATAGTTCATGGAGGAATGCCAAAAACAATTACAGATGCAAAAATCGCTCTGATAAATACCGCCCTAGAAATAAGTAAAACTGAAACCGACGCAAAAATTAACATCACAAACCCCCAACAACTAAAAGCATTTCTTGATGAAGAGCATTTGATGCTAAAAAAGATGGTAGATCTAGTTATTGGTTCTGGAGCAAACGTTGTTTTTTGTCAAAAAGGCATTGATGATATGGCTCAACACCACCTCGCAAAAGCAGGAGTTTTGGCCGTTAGAAGAATCAAAGAAAGTGATCTTACCAAATTAGCAAAAGCAACTGGTGCAAGAATTGTAACAAACCTAGACGATTTATTTGAAAAAGATCTGGGATCGGCTGAAATAGTAGAAGAAAGGAAAATTGAAGAAGATAGATGGGTTTTCGTTGAGGGATGTAAACATCCTAAATCTGTAACTATTTTGTTAAGAGGCGGTTCTCAGAGAGTGGTCGACGAGGTTGAAAGATCAGTGCATGATGCTTTAATGGTTATCAAAGATGTAATGGAGGTCCCCTCAATTGTAGCTGGTGGTGGCGCTCCTGAAACTTTTGTAGCAACCAAAATAAGAAGTTGGGCAAAATCACTAGAGGGACGTGAACAGTTAGCAGCTGAAAAATTTGCTGACTCATTAGAAATAATTCCTCTGACATTAGCTGAAAACGCAGGCATGGATGCTATTGACACTCTTACTTCCTTGCGCTCAAAACAAATCAAAGGAGAAAAATGGATTGGAATTGATGTAGTGAAAGGTAGTCTTACTAACATGCAATCAAGTAATATCATCGAACCACTATCAGTGAAAAACCAAATTATCACTGCTGCTACTGAAGTTGCATGCATGATTGTTAGAATTGATGATGTTGTTGCCTCAGCTAAATCTTCAGGTCCCCCACCAGGTGCTGAAGGCGGAATGGGTGGCGGTATGCCAGGTGGCATGCCAGGTGGCATGCCAGGAATGGGTGGCGGCATGCCTGACATGGGCGGCATGATGTAATTTCACAAGATTTATGAATCTCATCAAAACTTTGATTACCAAATTTACGTGATTTAATGAGTAAGCTTGGCTCTAAAACCCTAGCTAGTGTAAAATACATTTACTTAGTAGTATTTTTTGCATTACTTTCTGGCTTTTTTCATCCATTGATTACTGATACGAGTTTTGATAACGTGGTAATTGGAGTGATAATTTTGTTTGTAGGTCTTGCGGGAGGAGTTTTAGTTTTCAAAGCAGTTACTTCAGAAAGTAGAAGAGAAATTTTTCTGGGAGGGGGATTTGCATTGATTGGAATTTCTCTTTTTTTCATATTCCAAATTACTGGAAGATTTTAGGTAGAACTAGACATCAAAATAAAGGTAAAATTCATGAGGATGAGGCCTAATGGAAATCTCATGTTGATCTTTTCTTTCAAGCTCTATAATTTTATCAATTATATCATTTGAAAATATGGGAATCAGGAACTTTCTATCAGTTTCAAGCTCATCTAGGGCATCACCAAGATTAGAAGGCAAGATTTCAATTCCTCTTTTGTTACGTTCAGCTTTTGTCATTTTGTAAATATCTTCACGCACTTCGTCTCCCGGATCAATTTTCTTCTTAATTCCATCCAACCCAGCAGCTAATACTGATGAAAAAACCACGTATGGATTTGAAGCAGGATCGGGGGCTCTAAACTCTAATCGCTTAAGAAACGCATATTCTTCACCTTTGAAATGCAATGGAACCCTAACAATTGCTGATCTGTTACGTCCGCTCCATGTTATGTAAACTGGAGCCTCATAACCGGGCACAAGTCTATGGTAAGAGTTTGTAGTAGGATTCGCAAATGCACACAATGCTTTTGCATGTTCAAGTATGCCCCCACAAAAATATCTGCCAACTTGACTTAACTCTATATCGTCATCTGGATCATAAAACATATTTTTCTTCTTATTCCATAAACTTACGTTTGTATGCATACCAGATCCAGCGTCCATTGAAATGGGTTTTGGCATTAAGGTCGCTACCTTCCCATGTTGCTTTGCGACGTTTCGAATAACAAACTTGTATGACTGAGTCGCATCAGCAGCATTTGTAAGATAATCGTGTCTGATGTCTATCTCACATTGACCAGCCGTAGCTACCTCATGATGATGGGTGTCACACAAAACTCCAAAATATGTATTCAAAATATCTGCACACTCATTTCTAAAATGAGTAAGCGTATCAGACGGTGTACTGGGATAATACCCCTCTTGAAGTCCCATTGGATAGCCTGTTCCTTCAGTACTCCAAGGAGATTCGATGGATTCAATTGAATATGACTGACCTTTGTACGGAGTTAAGACATCCCAATGAACTTTATCAAAAACAAAAAACTCAATTTCTGGACCCCAGACACTGTAATCAAATCCTTGTTCCTTTAGATGGTTTTCTGCTCTTTGTGCAATTCCTCTTGGGTCTCTTTCTAAACGTCCTCTTCCCATTCCCAAATAAACATCACACAACAATCTTGCTGTTTTATTCACAGTCATCCAGGGAATTACAGCATAGGTATTTGGATCTGGCTTTATGACAAGATCAGAATCATCAATGGTGGTAAACCCCACAATAGAAGAACCATCAAGTTTTGGCAAGCCCTCCCTCATTTGTTGTGCTGTAAATGTATCAGTTGCGATTGTTGTATGGTGAAACCTTCCTGTCAAACTCGTAAATTGTAAATCAATAAACTTTATCGCTTCATGCTGAATCTTTGAAAAAACCTCATCAATAGAATAAACTACCTGAATTGGCTTTCCTTGACTAACCTTATACGGCAATTTAATACCTTCAAGCTAACACAAATACACACAACATTTAAGGATTAGGTAAGAAATGTCTGGTTCCACAAAAATTGATATCAATTCATTGCATGCTATTGTTTTACGCGACACTGAAAATGAGGCTATACAAGAAATAGACCCTAATCTTTACACTTTAATTTCTAATTTTATCGGGAAATTAAAAAGAGAAGAGTATGATAACATAGAAGCAAAAATCAAAGAGAATCTAGTTAATATCATTACAAATCTTACATCACTTCTCCTAAACATCCGCCTAGAAAAGGCAAAAAGTTCAGAAAACCTAGACTTTTCAAATCTTCTTGATGAAGAAAAGTTTGTGCTAGATGGGGAGGAAGAAATCAGAGAAAGAACAGAAATGATTCTTTCTGCTACGTTAAATGGAAGATCAAAATTTCTTGAATCAATATCACAAAATCACAAAACAAAATCAATTGTACTAAGATTTCTCAAAGAAGTGGAACAAATTGTTGGCACAGATCTTAAGAAATACGGTCCATTCAAAACTGAGGATATTGCTACTCTACCATATGAAAATGCTCATGTATTAATTGCAAAAAACATGGCCATGAAGGTTCGGTTGGAAGACTAAATTATACCATAAACTCATCAGATACAAAATGTCACATTTGGATGTAGATATAATTGATTTTCTTCTTCTTACCATCTATCCCGTTGTAGCACTTTTTATCATTGAAATGATTGGAAGAGCTGCAAAAATCTCTTCATGGATAAAATTAGTTGTTCAAGGAATAGTAATGTTGGGATTTGGTATTGCGTATATTACTTTGATAACTCCACACTGGCTTACCTCAATTGTTATGTTTGCTTTGGCATTTGTGTTATTTTATCAAGCAAGAAGAATAAAGATTCAGCCAACCAAATTAAAATACTGATAATCTAATCTTTGAATTTTCTAAATATTCTTTTAAAAAGACTTGGTTTATTTGGACCTTCATCACGTATTATTTTTTTCTGGCCAAACTTGCTGGCTCTAATAGATGTTAATTTTACACATCTATGTTCTTCAGGAAGTCTGTGCTCTGAACAGAAAGGATCTTTACAATAATTACACTCAAAGGGCATGTCGGTTATTTCGCCACAATAGGCACACTTTTCTAGTTTCACAAATTTAATAATTCACTTTAACCTAATAAATTAACTCTAAAAATTTGTTCAAAAAATTGAAAATTTTGAATTTTCGAAAAAACATATTTACTCTCTGAGAGGATGCTGAGTAAGTGGATTTCTTCAATGATTAAAGATAAAGTGGTAATTATTACTGGTGCTAGTAGCGGAATTGGATATGCAACAGCTATCGTCCTTGCAAAGACTGGAGCAAAGGTAGCTATAGGAGCTCGTAGAATTGATAAACTTTCAAAATTGGAGAATGAAATAAAGGAAAATAGCGGTGAAGTATTTTCTCAAAAACTAGACGTCACACAAAAATCAGATTGTGACTCTTTTGTTGATTCTGTTTTGAAAAGATGGGGCACAGTTGACATTTTAGTAAATAACGCAGGTATTATGCCTCTTAGTTTTGTGAAAAACCTCAAAGTGGATGAATGGGAACAAATGATTGATGTGAATATTAAAGGAGTTCTATATTGTACAGCAGCTGTTATTCCTCATATGAGAGAAAAAAAATCAGGACATATTGTTAATATTTCCTCTGTAGCTGGGCGAATTGTATTTCCTGCTGGAAGTGTATACTGTGCTACAAAACATGCTGTAACAGCCTTTAGTGAGGGACTACGCCAAGAACTTAGCCCAAGATCAAACATTAGAGTTAGCTGCATTGAACCAGGCGTGGTTTCAACAGAACTAACTAATACCATCACTGATGAATCATTACAAAGTTTTGTAGATAGCACTAAGAAGATGCAAGTGTTACAAGCAGAAGATATTGCAAATGCAATTTTATATGTAGTTGACTCCCCCGTTCATGTTAATGTAAACGAAGTACTTGTAAGGCCAACAACTCAAGAACGATAATTATTCTACTTTGTTTTCTTTGCGTTTAGCCATATGTTCTAAAAGCGCTCTTATTTCTATACTGAGATCCTCAATATTTTTTGCCATGTCTAATTTTTCTGGAATTTTTTGTTTGAAATACTCATCATCTAATTCCACCTTTCGTTTTTGTATGCAATCAATATGATCCTCACCAGTAGCCGATATTTTATGACAAATAGAACAATTCTTCATCAACCCTTCATTATCTGTCCCACGACTTAATAATTTCACTAATTTCCTCAAGCATAGGGGCCGTCGTCTAGATTGGTTATGATGCTAGCCTGGGGTGCTAGAGGTCGCAGGTTCAAATCCTGCCGGTCCCACCATATTTTCACATGAATTGATTGACAAAAAGAGTATGAATTAGATTGAGGACAATTAGGATTTGGACTAAATAAAAAAATGAGGAAAAATTATTCCTTCATTCGACTGAGTTCTTGTTTTAGTTGCTTGATTTGGTATTCTATGACTCGCTTTTGTATGCTATTTTTAAGATTCATAGTTTTTACACTTCTTGAAAAAATGGGAAAAAAGGGTTAGATAAAAAAAGTTGATTTTTTACTTATTCAAAAATCAGCTAAATTTTGAATTGTATATTTGATATTATAATTTAAGCCTCAAAATTTTTCATACTCTTTACTCACTCTAACCAATTGCATCAAATTTTTTCAGACTTTTCCAAAGGTACCATGTAGCTATAGTTCTATAGGGCCTCCATTTCTCAGCCATTTTTTCAATCTCATTAGCAGTGGGAAGCTTTGAGGAAGAACTCAAAAGCTGTACAGCCTTTTGTAATCCAAGATCCCCCACTGGTAAAACATCCATTCTTCCTAACGAAAAAATCAAAAACATCTCAGCAGTCCAACGGCCTATCCCTTTGACTTGCGTTAGCTGAGTTATTACCTCTTCATCAGACAGCTTTGAAAGAGAATGTATTTTCAGTTTTTTTGCTTCAATATTTTTTGAAAGCTCCTTGATGTACTTTATCTTCATTCTTGAAAGACCAGCTGTTCGGATCTTGGATTCTGGGGTTTTTATAACATCACTAGGTCTTGGAAATCGTTTATCATACAAACCTCGAAATCTTTTAGAAATTGATTTTGCAGCTGACTCTCCCAATTGTTGTGTTATTATTGTCTCAACTAGTAATTTGTAATGATTCCTAGATGTTTTTAGTTGATATTTTCCAACAGAATTGATAACTCTGGCTAGTTTTGGATCCTTTTTCAGGACTCTAATTGCTATGTTAAGGGACATTTCACAGCTTTAACACAGTTAACACGTTCTCAAAACTTTCCCGTGTTTGTTCCTTTTTATAAATACGTAATGCCTTAATGATCTTTTCTTTTGATGGAATTTTGTAGATTTTTTTTATTTCATTTACTATGCCAGAACCAATGAAAATTCCTTGAGTAGCTGAAGTGACATTCGAAACTCTTCGCTTTGTGCTTGAACTTTCAAAATCTATCAAGGTAGTCTTTCTCCCTACTATGACATGTTTTGTGATTCTACTTAACTCACCGTGATCAAGTCCCATCTCATCTAGATTATAACAATCTTCTAGAACTTTTTTAACTGTTGATTTTAATTTTGAGGTACGACCTTTTCCGTTTAACTCTTTAATCCAGTCAAAAATTTTCTTTCCATCTAAATATTCCATAACCAAAAAATTTTTACTGCTTTCTATAACTTTTGGACCAACATGTTTTTTGTTAGCAATCTTTAGTAATTTAGCTTCGTTTTTCATTCTTTCTCTTTGTGAATCTGTACGGCGAATTTTTACTGCAACTTTTTTGTTTTTCCATTTTCCTAGGACAACAATTCCAACATAACCCTTGCCAAGAACATAAAGCGTTCCAATCAATGAGGTTCCTTCAAAAGCTATACCGTTAATCTTTAATTTTCTTAATTCATTAATTCTTGATTGCAATTGTTTTTTGGTAGCTTTTGGAAAACCAAGGATGTAAGAATATGGTTTTTGGGATAGTTTTCTAATTGGAAGAAAAGATTGTTGCATCAGTTGAGACAAGATCCAATAGTGCCTTTTTAATTGATTTGTTTAAAACCCTATTTCCAGGAATGATTTTAAAATTTTTCCTTAGATCATTTTTTAATCCTTTTGGAATTCCTGAACTGTTAATATTATTTTTTAGAAGATCATGAAGAAATACTCTTGCATCATTGTTTTGTCTTTTTTGTAAGGCTAAAATTTTTCCATTGTTATTAATCCACATGATTTTACTTTTTTTGGAATTTTTTCTAATGAATTTTTCAGAATCTGACTCGCTGAAAAATTCAGGACCTTCTTTGATCATATCTTTTTCAATTTCTAATGACTGTAAAACAAAAAACAAACATGCCTCCTTTTGATCATCTGCAGCTGCTCCATTTCGTAGGACTTTGAACCCCTCAATTTTCATCTGAACTGCCAAAGTACTAGCCGCTCGTTTAATTTGACCCCAAATTGTATCTGGGCTTCTAGGCTTGTAATTGAATTTCACCACCAACAAATTTTCCAAATTTTTCTTAGAATCCACCTTTACTTTTGGTTTAAAAAATAAACTAGATGGTTTTTTCAAAAATTCTCTGCAAACCAGTACAAATTTTCCAATATTCTCTGTTGAAATGGCAGCAGCTAGGTTTCGGTTATCATCAATTGGATCCATAATTACTATTGGAGTTTCGAATTTTTTTGAGGCCTGACCTATAACTTGATTTTGTTTAATTTTTGCAATTTTTTTAATTACATTCTCAAAACTACTAAAACTCCAAATCAAAACTTCAGCTACATAGCCACTGAATCCCTGTTTTGCAATCTCTGCACCATAAACATCATTATTTTTTAGAAAGCTCTTGAGTAATCTTACATCATTCTTCATTGTACCAGTAAGTGATTCTAGCATGAACGCAGTATGAAATGGTGATCGATCGGCGGCACTTTGCCATTTTCCTTTTTGAACATCATAACAAGGAACTACATTTACTCTTGTCCCTTTGATATGTGCTTCAACATAGGGATGCTCCGCATACCTTACATACGGTTTGAATTTTTTCATTGCATCAAAACCAACTTTTTTTGCAATCTCTACAAATTTTTTTTTTGGAGTTGATTCTTTGAATTTTAAAAATATATCTAGATCGCCTATATCTGGAAGCCAAGTTCCTTTAGCATATGAACCACCAAACTCTACTTCTAAAATTTGTGGAAACTTTGGTACTTGTTTTCTAATTGAATCAAAAGCAAGTTTTGCTATTTTTGATTTCTCATGCTGTAGTTTTTTTGATGGTATTACACCTCTTTTTGCTTTTTCTATAACCTGTTTCATTTTGCCTTTATCACTTGTAAATCAGAATAGTTTGGTCCTTCTGGAGTTAGAACACTTTGTTTAAATTTTATTTCAGAAACCCGTTGAATTCCAAATTTTTCAGAACTAAATTTTGTCAACTTATCAGAAATGTTCCTAACCTTGTTTTTAATTCTAAAGATTGTAACATGCGATCGGAACGGCTTATCACTCTGAAATCCTAAGGGAGATAGGGCACTTTCTATCTGTGAGGCTAGATTGCAAAGTTGTTTCCCTCCTTTTTCATCAGTACCTACCCAAATTACTCGTGGTTGGCTCACTTTTGGAAACGCCCCAATTCCTTGAAATTCAACATCAAATTCTACAAATTTAATTGAACTTAGTGCCTCTTGAACTTTAAATGAAATTTGTTCAGAAATCTCACCTAAAAACAACAAAGTAAAATGTATGTTTTCTAGCGCAACAGGTTTTGCTCTCAGATCCAAGTCTGACTGGATTTTCTTGATAGATTCTAAAACCTCGTCATTATTGATTTCAACTGCTACAAAAGTACGCATAACAAAAAGTGTTACAGTATCTTTTTAATGATTTCCGGTAACTTCATAGAACAGTTCATAGAACCCTCAACGAACTTGTTAAAGCTAATTGTATGTCTAACTGGAATGCCAGGTTCTGGGAAAACCATAATCGCAACTGGTTTGAAATCAAAAGGATTTGAGGTTATCAATATGGGGGACGCTGTAAGAACCGAAGCACAAAAAAGAAATCTTGAACCAACCAGTCAAAATCTTGGAAAGTTAATGCTTGAACTTAGAGAAAAAAATGGAGCCGGTGCGATAGCCGAATTAATCCAATCACAGATAACTAATTCACATTCTGATGTGATAATAATTGACGGAGTGAGATCAAATTCCGAAATAGATGTTTTTAGAAAAATTGGAACTGTAAAAATTCTTTCAACTCACGGATCAACTGACACACGTTTTAAATTTCTGCAATACCGTGGTAGATCAGATGATCCAAAAACTAGAGATATTTTTGATAAAAGAGATACTAGGGAGATTAGTGTAGGAATAAGCACCTCTATTGCATTGGCAGATGAAAGCATTTCAAACAATAATTTAACTAAAGAGGAGTTAATCGAAACCGCCCACGAGATTGTTCAGAGCTGGAATCGGTAGATGCAAATTCCAGATTTTGAATGTAAAATAGATGCATTTTGTACAATTAATCCATCAGAGGATCCACCAAAAGTTAAAGAAGCAATTTCTAATGTATTGCCAAGAATAGAAATTCATATAAGTAATAATTCCTTGAAAGCCACTTCTCAAAACCTTGAAGTACTGTCAAACATTTTTGATGTAATTCATTCACGAAAAACTCATCGTGTTTATAGACGATGTTTAACCAAAAATCGCCGTGATGATTCAACCTGGCTTTATCTAAATAAACAAGCAGCATATGCAAATACTGTTGTGCTATGTGATGAGGCAGAGGAATCTCCTCTAGGCCCAATTAAGATCATTTTGACCTCTAAGTCAATAGAACAGATAATTGATTGGCTTGTCTCAGAATACAAATAACTCACTTTTATTGTGTAAAGAATTTTCGAGTTGGATTAAACAATTTTAGTTTTATAATAAAATAATGATTTTTTGAGGTGCCAACATGCAGATTAAATTAGCCATATTAGGGGTTATTTTACTAGCAGGAGGAATCATATTCTCAAATGAAATTAATCAGATTTTCTCAGAATCCTCTTTAGAAATTCTTGATTCAGTAAAAAACGACTTTGGGAAAATTTCAGATAAAACTGTACAAACAGTTGAAGCGAGATTTGGTGGAGTTGTAGAAACTGTAAGTGCCGAAGTAAAGGACTTTCAGGATAGCTCAACTGATATTTTATCTGAAAATTTCAATGAAATAAGTGAATCAACTCAGGCAGCAGTCTTCTTTGCGAAAATTGGAAATGATCAAAATAAAAATGACGAATCTATAGAAAGACATGGTTCTGATTCTACTAAAACTGGTAATACAGAAACTCCAAAACCATAATCAACGGTGTATTCATACAATCTTAGATCATCTATTTTTAAAATTATTACATAGACAATTTTTGTTCCTCTAACTGAGTAACAAGTACCAAATAGGATTTTTTCTAGGTAAGGCAGTTTGTTTTTTTGTTATTTGAGCTTTATTACAGGTACTTCTTCTGATCTTTTTTGCATTGCATGAATGAAGGAATTAAAATCCTTTTCTTCATATATCTGCCACCCAAACTTGTAAACTTCTAGGTCGTATGATCGATAGTCATCGATGATATCGCCAAACCATGTACGATAAAGGTCCGCTTCCATGTTAGCTTGATGCGTATTATTGAAAATTTTCAACTCAATCCAGTCAAATTCACCATCCGATCTTGCAGAAAAGTCGCAAAACGGTGCTTCTTTGAGATATTGTTTCATATCCCCAAGTCTTTGTACAAAGTTTTTAGGAGATGACAGTTTGACGGTGATGAGTCTTGAAACACCCAAGTTGACCTTTTTCATATCGACAATTGCGGTATAGCCGGTGATGATTTTTTGCCTTTCAAGCCTTGCAATTCGCTTTCCCAAACCTCTCTCAGAAATACGAATTCCTGTCTCTGCAAGCCTTTTTACCATGATTCTATTTGATTGCCTTCCGTCTGCAATGAGCATGTTGAGGATCTTGCGGTCAAGCTCATCAATCATGCAGTATAATCTGATATAAGACAAAATGCGGCAAGGTTCAAAACATGAACAATTTTTGTGAAAAAGTTTAGGTTTTGAACTAGAACGAGTCTAAAAGTTAGGCCCATTTGAAATACTTGCATATCATCTACCATTTTGAATAGAAATGAAACAAATCGAAAAACTATATGGCCAGTCAAGCCTCTCAAAATACAAGACTGTCATAGCACTGACCATCCTACCAGTAGTACTGGCATTGTACGCAAACGGTGTAGACATCATGGGAATTTCACCCACTTTAACGAGCGGGATCTTTCCCATTGCATTTACCCTACTGTCGTGGGGTATAGCAGTACAGCAGCTAGTACACATCCGAAGAAAGTAAGAAAGTGATCTCCTGCAACAAAACGATGCTTACTTTCTTTTCTTTTTTTATTTGATACGAACTGTCAATTGTATTTTTTGTGTGAAATGATGATCAAAAATCTGCATAGTTATGTTACAAATCTAGTACTGATTTACTACAGTCTATGTTAATCTTTTAAAAATCGAAACTAAGTGTGGTAGAGCATTTGCAGAGGTTATTTTTAGTGACAGATCCATATCTGCAGACATTATAGTACTCTCTGGATTGACTTCGATTAGTAAAGCATTGTTTTGTTTTGCATAAATCGGTAGAGTATTTGCAGGAGAAACCGCAAGTGAAGTTCCAACAATAATCATGACATCACAAGAATTTGCATGAGTAATCGCCTCACTCCAAACATCTTGGGGTAGTGCTTCACCAAACCAAACCACATCGGGTCTTAAGATCTCTCCACATTTACACCTGGGTGGAAATTTTTCAAATCTAGAGTGAATTTCATCTTTGAAATCACATACAGTACATTTTATTCTAATTATACTTCCATGCAATTCTAAAACATTTGTACTGCCTGCCTTCTGGTGAAACCCATCAATGTTCTGGGTAAGAACAACAACTTTGGTATATTCTTCTAGTTCTGCAATTGCTTTGTGACCAGGATTTGGTTCTGCTGCAAGCATGTTTCTTCTTCTATCCTCATACCATTCCCAAACCAACTTTGGATCATCATAAAATGCATCAATTGTTGCTAATTTCATTGGATCATACTTTCGCCATAATCCTTCCTTGCCTCTAAAAGTTGGAATTCCACTTTCTTGAGAAATTCCGGCTCCAGTAACAAAAACTATTTTCTCACTATTCTTTAGTTTTTCTTCTATAGCGCCAAACATGATTTTATTTTATTTCAATTTCAAGAAGGTCTTTTGCACCAATCACAGAATCATGAATAGTTTTTGCCTCTTCAACCAAAACAGATTCGTCTTTATATCTTGCAGAAAAATGAGTTAAAATAAGATTTTTAACATTTGCATTTTTTGCCAAAGTTGCAGCTTCTTTTGCCGTGGAATGGTACGTTTCGACGGCTTTGTCTTTTAATTCATCCAAGTAGGTACAATCAAAACTAAGATAATCACAATTTTGAAAAAACTCTTCAAGTTGTTTTGTTGGTCTTGTATCGCCCGAAATCCCAATTTTTTTTCCGCTTCTTTTTTCGCCTAATACTTCAGAAGGCTTGAATGTTTTTTCTCCTACCCTGATCTCTTGTCCCTTTTGTAGCTGGCTCCATAATTTTCCTTCAGGAATTCCTAATTGCTTTGCCTTCTCAGGATAAAATCTTCCAGGTTTGTCCTTCTCTATAAACAAATATGAAAATGTAGGTACAGAATGCTCAGCTTTGCATGCAAATATAGAATAGGATTTCTCATCCACAATTTTTTCTTCTGTAACTGAGGTAATAACAACGGGAAATGATAATCCAAATTTCAATATTTTGATGTTTTCAGCAATAAATTCTTCAATTCCATTAGGACCATAGATTTCTATAGATTCTATTCTATGTTGCAGTGTCATGGTTTGTAACAATCCAAGAATTCCAATGCAATGATCTCCATGGAGATGCGTAACAAAAATTTTCATTTTTTTATTCCATCCCAATCCAGACTCTAAGTAAGAAACTTGAGCGCCTTCTCCTGCATCAAACATCAAAACCTCTCCTTCTTTTTCCAAACACATACACGATAAACCACGATTTTCTGTAGGCTGTGCTCCCGCTGTTCCCAAAAATACAAGTTTCATTTCACCAAGTTCCTCCTTGTCAAACTTTTATGCCTATAGATTTCATATTTTTTTGTTAGGCTTGGGTGAGTCCTTTTTCAGTCCCCTTTTTACACATTATAGCTATTCGCTTTTTATGAGGTAACAGTGAAACAAAGTTTTCAATCTAACTCATGAGAATGTTTTTTCACTTTTTTTCGGGGTTTAGATTTGGAAAATTTAGTTGAAAAATCAAAAAAGCTTTCCGGCATTACATCAGTGTATTAGCTACTATATTTGAAACATCAACAATGGATGTGTTTCCGGGTATAGTATTCGTGCTTACGATCTGCGAAACACCAGACTTTTTGATCTTCCTTTCAGCATTACCAACTAATAATGCATGAGTGCAAGCAACAAAAACTCTTTGGCATTTTTGTTTTTTCAAAAATTCTGTTGCCTTAATAATGCTACCTCCAGTGTTAATCATATCATCAACCAAAATCAGATCTTTTCCAATTACCTCCTTAAGATTTGATGAAACTATCCTAACTTTTCCTGTTTTTCTGTTTCTTTGTTTTTTCAATGTAATGTAGTTTGTTTTTAAAAGTCTAGCAAATTCTTTTGCACGATTTTTCCCACCAGAATCAGGAGAAACAACAAGCGGTTTTCTAAGTTTTAATTTTTTAAAATATTTCACCAATTCACTTACCGCTGATACATTTTTTGCTGAAATTTTGAAATATTTCAAGCCTGTTGGACTGTGAATATCAATGACAATTATCTTTGTGGCACCTATCGCCTTAAACAGCTTAGCAATTACTTGAATTGTTACTACTTCGCCAAGAAGAAATTCCTTATCTTGACGTGCATATCCCATGTATGGAATAACAGCGATTACATTAGATGAGAATTGTTTGGCCTTTGAAATAATCGATAGACATTGAATTAAATTTGAATCAACTGGTGGATAAATTGACTGAACGACTATGATTTTACTTTTTTT
Organism: Nitrososphaerota archaeon; assembly: GCA_022564515.1. Classification (GTDB taxonomy): domain Archaea; phylum Thermoproteota; class Nitrososphaeria; order Nitrososphaerales; family Nitrosopumilaceae; genus DRGT01. The sequence goes on along the minus strand of JADFLH010000001.1, from coordinate 19,705 downwards.
AGGTTTTGAACTAAATGTGATTTTATTTTCTCCATCTGGAAAAGTCTTTAGTTCAGTTCTGATGTAAGCTGCTTTGAGTTTTTTTGCTAATCGTTTTGCTAAATCTTGAGAAGCGTTTCCACCTATTACAGTAAACTTTATCAATAAACCAACGAGAAAATAGGCACTCTTAAGTTTTTGAGGAGTATAGATTAGTCTTCTTCAGCTATGCTTATTCACCATTGTGAATCAATTCAAAATCCAGAATACCAAGGTTAGGGTATTCTATCAGTGGTTTTACTTGTTTGTAGGCATATGAGAAAATTGGATAGGCTAGAAGTATAGTAGAAACAGACCTGCTAACCTTTAACAAGGAAAAGAAACCATATTGTTAAATGACTTTACAAGAATCTGTTTGGAGTGAAACAGAATCTCCACGCATTAAATCTTATACTTTAATTAATTTTCATGATCTTCCACAAATTCAGAAACTTTCTGAACAGCAACAATTTGAGATGGAGGTAGTTGGTAATGTTCTTCCATTTAAGGCTAATAACTATGTAGTAGAACAATTAATTGATTGGAACAACATTCCAAACGACCCAATGTTTGTGTTAACTTTCCCTCAAAAAGAAATGTTACAACAAAAACATTTTGAAAAAATGGCTAATGTTCTAAAAAATGGAGCTGATAAAAAAGAGATCAATAACATTGCAAATGAAATTCGCCTCCAACTAAACCCTCATCCTGCAGGCCAGCTAGAACTAAATGTTCCAACACTCAAAGATGGCACAAAACTTTATGGAATGCAACACAAGTACAAAGAAACCTGTCTTTTCTTCCCAAGTCAAAGCCAAACATGTCATGCATATTGTAGTTTTTGTTTTAGATGGCCTCAATTTGTTGCAATGGATGAAATGAAATTTGCAATGAAAGAAGGCGAACAGCTGGTTCAATATCTTACAGAACATCCTGAAATTTCAGATGTTTTGTTTACTGGCGGTGATCCAATGATAATGAAAGCATCAATTTTTGAAAAATATATTGATACATTATTAGAGGCAGACCTTCCAAATCTTAAAACTATCAGAATTGGAACAAAAGCATTAGCATTTTGGCCTTACAAATTTTTGACAGATAACGATGCTGATCAAACTCTAGGAGCTTTTGAAAAAACAACAAACAAAGGATTACACCTAGCATTTATGGCTCATTTTAATCATCACAAAGAGCTTTCAACTGGATCCGTTAAAGCTGCAATTAAACGAGTAAGAGAAACTGGTGCTCAAATTAGAACACAATCACCTCTATTAGCTCACATAAATGAAGATGCTGACGTTTGGGCCGAAATGTGGAGACAACAAGTCAAGCTAGGCTGTATTCCATACTACATGTTTGTAGTTAGAGATACGGGAGCTCAGCACTACTTTGGCGTTCCATTGGTAAAAGCCTATGAAATTTTCAGAAATGCCTACAAGCAAGTAAGTGGTCTTGGCAGAACTGTTAGAGGACCAAGCATGTCTGCAACTCCAGGTAAAGTAATGGTTGATGGAATTGTCACAATAAATAACAAAAAAGTAATTGTTTTGAAATTTTTGCAAGGAAGAAACCCAGAATGGGTTTCAACACCATTCTTTGCTGAATACGATGAAAACGCCATTTGGCTTGATGATCTAAAGCCTGCCTTTGAGGAAAAATTCTTCTTTGAGGATGAATTAAGCCAAAAATATTCAGGAGCTAGAAAATTAGACAAATCCTAACACCAAAATTTTGACTCTTCACAATTAAGCTTAAACAATCTTACAAACTCATATTAGTAAATCAAATAATAAATTATATTTCAAATGGATGGGAGTACGGTCCTAAAACAAATTCAGGATGAAAATACAAAGAATATAGTGCTTTTGCACAAACTCCCACAGCATGGGAAATTTCCATGTATGCTGATGCCTAAAATTTTTAAATCGTATATATCCAAATACACTTGCATCTTATCTACACAGCACTAATTCCGAGGGCAAAGCCTCTCTTAGAAAAAGATATTGCATTTTCTTGTTCACATATCAATTATTTGGACTTATTTTTTTCCTCTTCTTGGTTTTTTGTCATAATACTTCCTTCTTATAGCAAGAGAGATAATTGCTCCTGCTGGAATCCCAATTATTGTTCCTAGACTAACATAAGGAGCAATAAAAAAATCTCCTATCCAAATTCCACCATCCATTGTTAGCTCCATGAAAGTTCGAGGACGCATTACTAAGGAAACTGTTTTGGAATCAATTTTTTCCTGACCAACATCATCCGTATAAGTAACTATAACTTGAAATGGAACTTTGTATTGCGTGCTGATCTCCTGAGAAGGAGTGATAATTCTAGAAGTTACAGATATTGGAACATTTTGTTGAATTGAAGAAAAGGTATGCACAGTTTCTCCCCTAAAGTCAATATCCTTAGGAGGTATAATCTCTAGTTTTACATCATTGATATCAATATCTTCAGAAATTATCTCAACCGTAAATGGAAATTCTGCGTTTGTAAACAATGATTCTGGTGTCATAGTATGAATTGTAACTTTAGGCTGTTTTTTTAGTAAAATAGGAATTGCAATATTTGCATGTGTTGGCGGTTGAGGTTCTTCATTATTTGCAAGCAATACTTGTGAATATTCCAAATTTACAAAGTGAGATCCTGGTGAAGCATCTGATAATATTCTAAAATCAATAGTTTCTCCATAAGACCCTCCCGCCGAAATTTTATCAATTTGAATTTCGTTATCTTCAATTGGAATGATAACATCATCTGGACTAAAGACAAAAATAACATCCTGCTTGTCTTCCCATCCATTATTTTCAACTAGAAAAGAGATTAAAATCGTTCTATCAATTATTGCGGAATCTGGATGAGTTATCTGAATGTCCATACTCCCTTCCATGGTCAGTTTTATAATGGCAGCATCAACTGAAGGAATGATCGCTATCATTAACATCAAAAAAATGGGCAATATATTCAAAAATCTCATCTTCTGAACCCATTTCTTCCTAAGTTCTGAGCACTTTTCTATGTTGCCAAAAAATACCTCTTTTCATAAATTAGTCGTGGTTGTCCTGTTCCAAAAGTTGATGATTAATAAATCCCATCTACAAAGAATTATGTAAATTCGTGATATTATGGTACGACCAGCAACTAATCAAGAACAATGCCCTCGATGTGCGAAAGGAAAACTAGTTACAGATAACGAGTCTGGTGAGATGTTCTGCTCAAAATGTGGTTTTGTACTTTCAGAAAAATTGCAAGAATCTGGTCCTGAATGGAGATCATTTACCCAAGATGAACATGGTGACAGGGCTAGGGCCGGGGCTCCAACATCGCTAACCATGCATGATATGGGTCTTGCAACAATCATTAACCCAGTGAACAAAGATGCATCTGGCAAACCACTCACGGCATCAATGAAAAGTACGATCGAACGCCTTAGAACATGGGATAGTAGAAGCCAGGTTCATGAACCAGTTGATAGAAACTTTAGACAAGCATTTAGCGAATTAAATAGACTAAAAGATAAACTGGCAATTTCTGATGCTGTCATTGAAAAAGCAGCATACATCTACAGAAAGGCATTAGAAAAAGGTCTTGTCAGAGGACGATCAATCTCAGCATTGATGGCTTCGGCATTATATGCAGCATGTCGTGATACATCCACTCCAAGAAACTTAAAAGATGTTGAACAAGCCGGAAACATCAAACGTAAAGATATTGCAAGATGTTACAGATTACTTGTAAAAGAATTGGATCTAAAAATGCCAGTCACCGATTCGATTCAGTGTGTTGCAAGAATCGCAAGCAGACTTAACATTGCAGAAAAAACAAAACGCTATGCAATCAAAGTTCTTAAAGCAGCACAAAAAAGTGAAGTTTCAGCTGGTAAGGATCCTATGGGTCTTGCCGCCGCAGCGCTTTATTTATCATGTGTAAAACACGGTGAAAATAATACACAAAGAGACATTGCAGAATCTGCAAATGTAACTGAAGTTACCATAAGAAACCGTTACAAAGGGCTAAAAGAATCTCTTGATATATAATTTTACACTCTAAATCACATCAATCATATTTAGTTACAGTTTGTGAACTGTTTTTACTGGTTTGATCTCCTTCATGAGGAGCATTTTTCATATAACCCCCTTCAACATTTTCAGGAGGTGGTATATTCTTCGTCTCACCTGCGACTCCAAGGAAAATAATTACTCCCGCAGCTAAAAGAATCACGGAGCTGATGGAATATCTCCTTCCGTACCAGAAAACCCTTCAATTGATTTTTGAAAAACCATCCATCCATCTATGAGAAAATTAGCATTAATTTCATTTTCCAAACTAGAAAAATTTTCATTGAAAAAATCCTTCATTAGATCTATTATGCTAAAAAATATTAAATTCATTGACTCACCCCAACTTTTTCTAGTCCATTTAAAAGGCAAATCAGTCAAGCTTGATTGAGTCAGCGATGTTATTCTTATATGAAAATTTGAAATGAAACTGGGAACAAAGGACTCCATGGATCTAATTTTTTCTGACATTCACGCAGATATTCAATCACTTGAAATAATTCTTGATGTAGTTCATCAAGATAGGTTTAGGGAAAAATATGGCAAATTTTCTAAGATAATTAATCTTGGAGATATTCTTGAACGAGGGACACATCCAAAGGAAGTTATTAAAAAATTAAAAATTCTTTCTGAAACTTATCCAATAGAATCTGTCATTGGAAATCATGATGAAGCTTTTCTTTATGGAAAACAAGTGAGTGGAAGCTCACTTGAAAGCATAGACGTACATCTCTCATTAGACGAAAAGGACATTGAATTTTTTAAAATAAACAAAGATGGAACATATGGAAAACAAGAATATGTTGATAAAAAAAATAGATTATTATGCGTACATGGAGGACCTTTAAATCCAGACAAAATAACTCCAAATGATGCAGGAGAAAAAGCCTGGTTATATCAGAAAAGCTGGCAAAGAATTTCAGAAGAAAATTTTGAATTTTTCAGCTATGCAGGATATCACTACAAGCCTTCATCAGCATTTTCAGAAGTAGGAAAACGCCTTGATAATTTTCTTATTTTATGTGGTCATCAACATGAAGAAGCAGTAATAGTTCAAACAAGAACCGGTATTGATGAAATTCTCACTAAAACCGTACCCCAAAGAGAAAAAATAGCAAACTTTACTCTTGAAAAGAAAGAATTCACAATAAATCAATCTGCAAACTATCTTATACGAATAGGAATAAGCGGTCCTGAAGGATACAACAAAAATGGTATAACAACACCCCAATTTGGAATTATTGAATACGATCCAAAGAAAGTGACACTTTTTACGATAAAATTTGTTTAGAATAGATACAAATTAAATCATTATACATACAAACTTGTAATTCAAAAAGATGTTTCAAAAGAAGATTGGCACTTTCTTAATTGAGTAGAATTTCATGCTTTCAAGTTGTGAGTTCGGGTTTTAATGTCCATATTATTCCAAGCATAACAAATGGAATTGACATTACTATGATAATAGGCAATATATTGTAAAATGATTCTTCTGAGACATCAGGGTTATTGATTAACCAAGGTAGAGGTAATGTTATAACAAACCAAATTGATGCAAGTAGAATAATCAATTTTAGTTTGGCCTTTTTTGTTTTCAACAATAGAATTTTCTCCTAATGCTATTAATTGGTTTAAATGAACCAGCAATTTGTAGGGTGCTGTATTTAAATAATTTATGAAAATCAATAAATTTTAATTTTTTATGATTCTAGCCAGCTTTCCCCCAGCTCTACAATGTCCCCTTAGACCATTAAAACTATGTTCAAAAATTACAAATGTATCACTAGAATCACATTTCACACAACGAACTTTCTTCTTGCTATTTGACTATTTTTCTTGTTCGAGGTCAAAACTTGTTCCTTTCACAATAAATCAAAAAACCTTACTTAAAATCGAATTATTTTGTAGAGGTTTTTCATCAGTAAAATCTACTAATTTCACTTATGTTAAAGATTGATAGACAGTTATTATGTTAGCAGCACGCAAGATTACATTTCCAAGACTTTGTGTTTTATTATCAACACTATATTCGGAATTTTCTAAGATTAGATTCATTTGTTGATCAAAGCCTTTTAGGGTTCCTCTCACAATATTACCATTTGTTAGTTTAATTGAGACTGTTTTTTTAATCCATTCATTTAATACATTGTGAATTTCTGATGACATCTTGTTCACTTGTATAGTATTAAGCTTGTTCCTCGCTGAATTCTTCTGAATCGTTTGTCTCTAGATGAGTAGTATCTAAATATTCTAACTTGCAAATTTTTTTATCGTCTTTCATGTGAATCGATTATTGTAATTTTCAATAAGAACCCCTATTTTGACTTTAGGATGAACTTAATGTCTGTCTTTTAAGCACAAGTCACAAATTGATATGCTATTGGCACTACTCTCTTACAGTTACACTTCCTACACATACATCTGATCTCTGTAATTTGAGGAATTTTTTCTTCTTCACCAAAACTCTGATTGAGCCACTAGCAGTTCTATCCTTTTGACACAATTCAATTCGTTGAAGATTCTTAGTCTTGAGAATAGATTTTAGACATCCAATGATTTTAGTGCTTTGCATCTGTTTCGGACGGTCACTTCTGTTACACTAGCTGCCATTGCAATCTCCTTCTGTGTGTAGGACTCTCTCATCCTAACCCCTGCAATATACAATGAAGAGGCAGCCAAGCCCATTGGATCTTTTCCAGATAATATTTCATTTTGTTGGGCCTTTTTGAGGATCCTGATTGCGTATCTTTTTGACTTTTCAGAGATCCCAACTACACTTGCAATTCGTGCAATGCACTGTATAGAGTTCACAACTGGCATCTTCAAGTCTAATTCCTTAACTAACATTCTGTAGCATACTGCCAAATTTCTTCTTCTGATATTAGCGGTATCAGCAAAGTCTTTGAGAGTTCTAGGTATCCCCATATCGCGGCATGCTGTGTATAACGTTGCAGCTATTAACGTTGAGATTGATCTTCCTCTAACTAGTTTTTTTTCAGTTGCCTTTCTGTAGATGTATGCTGCTTTTTCAACCACAGCATCAGGGAGAGTCAGCTTGTCTTTGATTATTCCAAGCTCAGAAAATGCTTGTCTAAAATTTCTTTGTGTAGACGTACTGACTTGACTTCTACTGTCCCATACTCTAAGACGCTTAATGGTAGTCTTCATTGAATTTGAGAGTAGTTTTCCTGTAGAGTCTCGATTAACAGGATCAATTATCGTAGCTAAACCCCGGTCATGTCTAGTGAGAGAAGTTCCATCACCAGTTCTGACTTTGTTGGTTTTGTCACCTATAAAGGACCTCCACTCTGGACCAGAATCCTCCAACCGTTCAGATATAACAAAACCACACATGCCACAAAATATCTCAGTTGTCTCTACATCTGTAACTAGTGCATTCTTGCCACAACGTGGGCATCTCGCATTAACTGAAATCTTTTCAACCATCACTATTACGCAGCGATATACTTTGTAGTAATTCTCATAAATAAACATCGTTTAAATGTCAAGACTGGAATTTCATTTTGCAATTAGTTAAACAAAATTTATCGCTACTTTCTAAATAGTATAAAACTCTTGATGAATTGAAATGACAACAGCATATTGCATGAAATGCAGAGAAAAAAGAGAGATAAAAGATCCAAAGGAAGTTAAGCTGAAAAATGGCAGACCTGCAGTAAAAGGAACTTGTCCCAAATGTGGCACTAAGGTCTTTAGAATAGGAAAACCATAGAAATTATCTAAGGTAAAACCAAAAAATCCTAAAACACTTGGTAAAACGTGTAGTGAGATATTATTTTAGCATTTTGGAGATGAGTTTAATGATTTGCAATCTATAATTTTTGGGGTTTCATAGATATTGATTGATTTTTGATTAAAAAAGAACTAATTGTCAAAAAGCTTTGGAACATTTTTCAGAATACAATTTTAGGCACAAAATATTTTCTAAATAGCAATAAATTATTGTAAAAATTTACAAAAACTATTAAATACTTCAAATTCATATAATTATTGATGCCGATGGCTGTAAAATCTATCGACTAAATAGCGTGGTCCCGTAGAACAAGATCAGCGTTCAAGAATTGTATCTTGATAAAGAGAGGTAATCTCTCAAAGTTCTGCAGTGAGGGATCACGCCAATTTTAATTTTTTACTCCTCAATTAGTTCAATTGAAACAGGACCAATTATGTTTTGATGGGGATCAATAGTTATTTTTAATTCTGTATCTTCGGTAACTTTAATCCGATTTTCTCCCTCGTACTCCCATGTAAAAAACTCTGAAATTCCCATTTCATGAAGTATTCCCTTTAATACAAAATCTTCAAAAAAATGAAAATTTTTACCATTCAATAATATTGTTAGTGTTCGTGGACTGTCGCCACTTGGAACAAAACGGAATACATATGCACCTTTTTTGATTTTAAAGGTATTAGAATAGACTCCATCCTCATATAATTTGGGATCGGCTAAAGTTACATGAAAAACTGTATTCACTTCTGGTAGGACTGGTATTGAAGCCCAAATTCCAACAGATATAACCACACTTATTGCAATAACAATAAAAATTCCCAAACTGTTCCTCATTTGAACCTCAAAATCAGCTAATAATCTTAAAATAAAAAAATTGCCATAGTTATGTGATGTATCTTGCTTGAAATTTTTATCAATTCTGCCCAAAGTAAATGTTTAAATACATTTTTTTTAATTTCAATCATAAATTGGTAAAATGTCCTCATTGTGGTGAAGCCATTGTCAACGAAGCCACTGTTTATAACCATATCAAGAAGATCCACCAACAAAGAATAACAATTTTGAATGTCTAATTGTCATAAAACGTAGTTTGTAGATTTTTGTTAGCGAAATTTAATTCTCTGTGAATCATATTTCACATCGCAAATTAAAAATTAACAATTGGAGAAAAAACCCGTGTCAAGCTTCCAAAAGAAATGGTCTAAACTACCAACTCCCGGTATAACTGAAAGGATAAATGATGTAATTAAGACAAAGGGTCCATTAAAACCAAGAATTCAGACGGCCATCCAAAGACTACAAAAACAAATTGCTAAACTGGATAACATGCTTTCTAAGTTAAAAGAGAGAGATGAAAAAATCTTTCAACGAATTGTTATTGCAACTCAACAACACGAAACTCAAAACACTAAAGTTTTATCAAACGAATTAGTAGAAATTCGAAAAGTTACAAAAATCCTAGGTAATGCTAGGATGGCATTAGAACAAATTGAACTAAGAATATCCACCGCACATGATCTTGGTGATACAATTGTTACTATTATGCCAACAATCGGTTTAATAAAGAATATGAAATCATCTCTTGTAAAATTCATACCAGGTGCAGATCAGGAGATTAATAAAATGGCAGAAATGCTAGGAGGCCTTATGACCGAGACATTTTCAGGAGACGCAACATTTGGTATGGACGAGACAACAAATTCTGAATCAGAAAAAATTCTACAAGAAGCAGCCGCAGTAGCTGAAAGTTCTGTAGATGACAAATTTCCAAACACACCAACAGAATCTGAAGTACCTTCATCTACACGTTTTATGTAAAACAAAACCCACAAAAACTATTTCATAAAAAGTGAAAAAGCAATCTTATTTAGGTCTAGATTCTTTAAAGCTCTGTATTTTTTTGCCTTCGGTATCAATAACATTATCGATACCCAATAATTTGTTTGTTAGCTCATTGATAACATTGCCAACCTCATCAGCTGTTTTCTCCACCTCGGATCTTTTTCTAGTCAAATCTTCAATTCCTTTATTTTCTTCATTAATGTATTCTCTCACTTTGACTAGTTTTTCTTTGAGATTTTTAATATCAACAGTTTCTTCTTCAATATCTTTCTCAAGTTTTGTTCTTTTTTCTTTGAGACTTTTAATCATCACGCCAACATAATCAACAGCTTCTTCAAGCTTCATCCGCTTATCCATAAGACCATCGATTCCAATGCTGCTTGATGTAATGGAGGAAACTGTGGTTTGAGGTTCAGATGGTTGATTCTCAGTTATGGGTTTTGGTTCTGGAATCGATTCTACTGATTCTGGCTCTGGTTCAAAATTCTCTTGTAGCTTTTCTTCTACCATTTCACTACCAAATCTTTCATTGTCCTCTTTTTTCCTAAAACGCTCAAACATGTCAATCATACTAATGTGAATCGTATAAAACGAATGTTATTAAACATATGATAGGAAAAAAATTATCATTTTATCAAATTTTAATAAAAAATGAAACAGATGGTTATACCTTCAATATTGAAGTTCTGAAAGATTCAACCATGGAACTGTATTCAGATGCTTACATCATGGTCTAAACTCATCTGGAAAAATTTGATGGGATTTCCCATTTCAGGATTCTTTAATCCAGCGTGAATGAATGCTATAGCTAAACTATCCTCATTTTCTGTTTGGGCTATTTTTCCTGAAAACACGATTCTATATATGAGGTCATTATTTGATGCATTTCCATGTAGGATAATCTGAGAATCATATGCTCTACCAGAAAGATCAGATTCCAAAGTTTTTCCTTTTTTTATAGTTCCTTGAGAACTTAATTTCGAATCTCTTTCTCCTACTTTGATAACCTTGCCATCAAACAGGACAATTCCTGCATTGTATGATTTGTTTTTTACATATGCCCAACCACAAGTTTCTCTATAAGACAATAAGATTTTGCGAATTTCTTCTGGTGTTTCATCTTCAGATACTTCAAAGTGATGTACTAATAATTTTCCATCAACGACTTTTTCTGTTAGAATTGTTTTAAGCACTTCTTTTTTTTCTTGTTTTGATTTTACTTTATCTGTGGAAAATTTTATCGATTCTTCCACATTTTCATTGGCGAGATCTGCGTCTACATAGGTAACAGTTAGAGGTGAGGCTGTAAGCATGAAAATAATACCTATAACGGCACGTAAATTCTGCTTTTGAGATTTTATCATGGATGAATGATGTTTTGTGGTATTGATTAGGAACGGCTAGAAATGGTTCTGTTCTTAATATACTCTGTTAAATTTGTTAATTTTTAAGAAAAATTTTAGGAAAAAGTAAAACTATAAAAACAGAAAATTCATTCCTAAAAAACCAATTTTTGGTAAAAAAAACTAAAGTTTCTCCCCGCATCAAAAAACCACGATTTTTTGAATTTTTTTGGGTGAAACACTTGTTCCGCTTTATGTTCCGCTTTGTAGTTTCAAAACATCCCTGATAAACAAAGCATTCGTATAGTAACTCATGTCCAAACAACAATACAGATCCGAAATGGGTATCATGGGTGATATCCTTGATGTTACTACGAATGGCGGACGGGAAGGCGTCATTGTTTCTGCTATATCCAGAAGAGCAAACCTATCACATTATGCAGTACTTGACAAATGTGAAAAGCTTGTCACAGCTGGATTAGTAAAATCTGTAAAAAATGACAGAAATAGAGTCTTCACGATTACTACTAAAGGACTTGAATTCTTCCAAGAATTCAGAAGATTTCAGAATCTTGTTGAATCTATGAATCTAAGGTATTAGAAATTGAGCCAAGAAATCATTCAATATCATAGACAAGAGTCTATTCGAGAGGATGGAATGCTTTTTGTAAGGACTGAGGGTATTTTCCCAACAATGACAAAGGCGCCTATTCTATTGGCAGGAATAATCATTGTTTCCGTGGTTATTCCTCTTCAGAACTCATTTAGCTCTACTCGAAGTCTAGATCTAATTATTTATCCGGATGGTTCTACTCATGTCTATTCTATAACTGAAGTTGATTCTTTAGAACCAGACTTTGCTGTGAATCTTTTTGGTAGTTCAATTGAAAACTTTGTTGCAATTGGTGAAAACAACTTTTTACTATCTGCAGATTTAACAGATAAAACTGCCCATGTTGAGACGTTTGGCTCATCTACAATTTCAATAGATTATGATATCCATGATTTAGTCTCAAAGGAAGGAAGAATCTGGACATTTACAATAGTTGCCCCTATCGATTTTACTCTGTTAATGCCACAAAATTCTGTTATTATTGGCATGAATGTATTACCACTTAGGATGGAGATTATTGATGAACAAACCAGACTATTTCTTTCAAGCGGTTCTTCTGAGGTTAACTATGTTTTCGGAACACCAACTACTACCCAATTATCACCCACAGAATCAGAACTTGATAGTTTATTGATTCTCATTGGGGGTGCTGTTGTATCAGCTATCGTAATTGGCGCAATATTCCTTCGAAGATCTCAAAAGAAATCTCCAAGAATTGAAATTACCAAAACAATTCCTGAAACTGGGAAATTTCTTGTTCCAGAAACAATTTTCAAATTTCGACCAGATTTGAGAGAGGATGATAAAGAAATAATTAATTTCATTTTCAATAATGGGGGTAAAGCCCTTGAAAGTGAATTACGAAAAAAATTCCTTCAACCTCGTACTACAATGTGGCGAGCTGTAAAACGACTTGAAAGACAAGGCATTGTTGAGATTGAAAAAAAAGAAATGCAAAACTTAGTCAAACTAAAGCAAGAATTGGAGGGTGAATAATGAATCAAGTCACATCTCTAGGTCTTTTGGTTTTAGTTGCTAGCATGATCTTTAGTGGAATTTCAATTTCTGCAGTGGCTCAGACTGACTACAACACTTTACTAAAAATTGTCCTACAAGCAAAAAGGGAAGTTGAACAACAAATTTCTTCAGACACATCAGAAGAGGTAAAAAGATTATATGAAGCGGCATCTCGTGAAGTCGTTCTTCTTGAAAAATCATTAGAAAGTGATGATCCTTCATCAGCAAAACAACATTTTCTAAACGCTATGAAAATGTTCAAAAGAATCACTCAAATGATTTCTTCTGATAGACCTACTCAAGAACTTCAATCTACAGTTGCTGTATCATCATCAACTCTTCAAAGGGATCATAGCAGTGTTCTTGAGAGAATCAAAAAATTTATCTCTACCCTAAAATCAATAGCACGAAGTCAATCAGTTAGCTTTGTTGAGGCTGATCAGCTAGTTGCTCAAATAGCACAACAGATTAGAAAAAATGATGATAGAGGACTAAAAGCAACACTAGCTGAGCTCAAAGACGTTCTTGCTGATATCAGAAAAGAACTTCATAAACTAGCTTCTCAAACAATCGATGATAGAACAATCAAATTCTTCAATGATATGCTTGATAGACTCAATAAGAGAGGAGCAGATCAAGAGTTGCTAAGTGATGCAAGACATATGCTATCTGATTACGAAAAACAAATTGCTGATGGCAATTACGATGAAGCTAAAGAATTGAAAGTTGAACTAACTAAAATAATCAGAGAACTTTACAAAGCCACCTTGTAATTATCACAAACTTCATATACATTTTTGAGATGATATCTATGAATGGCTTCTAAAGCAATTTGTGTAGGCGTTGGAATTCCAATGATGGTTGTTGGTGCATTAATTGCATTATTATGGGCTCCAGCAGAAGCCGAATTGGGAAGTACTGTGGAATTTGTTGGAAGCCTAATAGGAATTCTTGGCGCCGTATTTTTCATTACTGGTTTATTCTACGCAAAAGAACCAGTCATGCATTAACATCTCTGAATCAATTTTAGAACAATTGAATAAATAATGTTCAGGGTTTGTGAAATTTATTGAAAGTTAGACTATTTGAGATATTCACTTCAGTTGAAGGGGAAGGAATTCTATATGGGACTAAAACCCTTTTTGTTAGGCTTGCTGGATGTCCATTTACCTGTTTTTATTGTGATACAGTAGATGCTCTGCCTCTAGATTCTGGAAAAGAATACGCTATAGAGGAAGCATGTGGTTTAATTGACAAAGAGCTTCAGGACAAAACCTTCAAGGTTAATTTTACTGGAGGAGAACCACTCATCCAACATGATGCTGTTGCAGAGATGGCAAAACATGTTCAATCATTGAAAATTCCAACATATTTGGAATCAGCTTGTTTTGATTCAAACAAATTTAGTCATGTTTTACCCTTTATTGATTATGTAAAAATTGAGTTTAAAACTGTAGATTCAAATTTTGTTGATTCAAAACATTATCCAAATCTTATTGAAAACACACTTGACTGTCTTCGTTATTGTGTTTCTTCAAAAAAGATCACTTACATCAAAGTTGTTGTCAGCTCAAAAACCAAAGTTGAACCGTTTAAGAAACTGTTAACTGATATTTTCAAAGTTGTGTCAAAAGAAGATCTTGCAGGATTTATCATCCAACCAACATATGGAATTTCAGAACCAAGCTTAGAACACCTCCTAAACCTCTACGATCTTGTTCATCCATATTATAACTACGTAAGAATAATTCCACAATTACAGAAATTAATGGGAGCCCCCTGAAAATTTATTTTTTTAATACTTTTAGTAGAGGCACAAAATCATTACTTAACTTCAAATATGAGCACAAATGTTTCTAATTGATAAATTGGATAAAGAAAGGATCAAAAAATTAGTTAGAGAATTAATTATTGAATTAGGAGAGGATCCTACAAGAGAAGGATTACGTAAGACTCCAGAAAGAATTGCTGAAATGTACAAAGAAATCTTTGGTGGCTATGATTCTGACTCGGAACTTTCAATTCAATTTTCAGAAGACTCGGATGTAGTAATTGCAAAGGACATACGGTTTTACTCCATGTGTGAGCATCATATTTTACCATTTTTTGGAAAAATCCACATTGCGTATTCACCTAATGGAAGAGTTTTTGGCATCTCAAAACTAATTCGACTTGTTGAAAAATACTCTAGAAGATTACAAATTCAAGAACGTCTAACCAAAAACATAGCAGATGAACTTTTTTCCAAAGGAGTAAAAGGTGTTATAGTTATATCCGAAGCCGAGCATCTTTGTATGAAGATGCGAGGAGTAAAAAATGACTCGAAGATAACCTCTGCTGCTTTTAGAGGAATTTATCAAAACAATAAAGAAAAAGACGTCATTATTTCATTGATTCATGAATCTAATCCCAAAACCTCCCTTCTATAGGATCTACTGAAAAATTAAATACACTATATGAGGATGAGCTTCGTGGTATCACACAATAATATTCACATTCCTAAAGAATCATTTCCAAGTTGGATTTGGTATGTCATTGAATTCTTCATTGTTTTAGCAGTAGCTCTTTTGATTGGATGGCAAATTTCAATGTCATTACAGGACATAATTCTGGGATACGGTGTAGAATGTGAACAAGTATCTCATGTGGCAAATTGTTCCATTGAAGAGGAATTGACAACTGATGAAGGGATGCTAAACTGGATTTTTTATGGCATCTCCGGCACAATATTTCTTATATGGTATATTGGAATTAGAGGTTTTATTCTCAAGAAAAAAATTTTACAAAATCGTGACTGACTAGATAACTTTATTCAAATATTTAGTTCTATCCTGAATTTTAGCTGTAGCAAATGCAAGCTTACGATTATTACATGATTCACATTTCCCACAATGAAACTTTTTGTTAGAATAACAACTCCATGTTTTGAAAACATAATTTCCTAGAACTTTATAACCAATCTTTATCATATCGCTTTTAGATAGATTATCTCTATAGGGAGACCATATTGTTATAGCCCTTCTTAATCCTAATTTGATACCATCAATCTCACCTTCATTTAAAGCACTTTCGATTTTTTTTGAAAACATTGGTCTACAATCTGGATAATTTTTGTCTCCCACATGTGCGCCAAATGCAACTAATATTGCTTTTAAACTAAAAGCCCATGCTGCAGCAATTGACAAAAAAACAGCATTCCGAATTGGTACAACAATAGAATATTCGAATTGTGATGGCAATTTTGGTTTAGAGTAGGTTAGCACATTAGTTGTGCCATACAAATCCCTCATAAATCCAAGGTCAATAATTTTGTGTTCCTTTAACCCCAGAATTTTTGTAAATTTTCTTGCAGATTTGATTTCTTGATTTGATCTTTGACCATATGAAAATGATATTCCATATAGATCAAATTTTGATTTGAGATATACACAGGTACAGACTGAATCTAAACCTCCACTAAAAACAACTACCGCCTTTTTCATTATTTTCACTACAAAAAATTACTTTTTGATTATTCTAGCACCTTTACAGGGTTTACAAATTATTGTCTCACAACTCGTATTTGCTTTTGAGAATCCTTTCTCCATTGAAGAACAAATCTTCTTTAAATTTGATGATTTTTTTGCAAATGCAATAACAGAAGGACCTGCCCCACTTATTGTAACACCAAATGCACCAGAGGCCAATGCATTTTTTTTCACACGATTAAATCCTGGAATCATATGTTTCCTTGCAGGTTCCACAATCAGATCTTTAATGGAATTTCCAATAATTTCTGGATCTTTTTTCATAAATCCAACTACAATGGCAGCTGCATTTGAAAGATTTTGAATACTATCTGAAGTCCTTATTTTTTTTGGAATAACACCTCTTGAAACCTTCGTTTTATTAGGAGGCACATCTAGTTTGGGAATTGCAATACACAAAGCAAGATTCTTTGGCGGCTCAATTTTGATAACATCAAGGGGATTTGTTCTTACAATTACAAATCCACCTAGTAAAGATGCGGCAACATTATCGTAGTGAATTGAACCTGCACTTGCTTTTTCACCCTCTCCAGCATATTTTATAAGAGAAATTGGCTCAAGATTTAGTTTGAACAATTTATCAAAAGCTATGGCAGTTGCAACTGCTGAAGCAGCACTGCTACCAATTCCAAAACCTACAGGAATGCCCTTTTTGATTTTAATTTCTACACCATTATTTATTTTGAATTTTTTTTGCATAGCTTTAACCACAAGCCCAACAGAATTCTTCGCTGGATTAGTAGGAATGTGATCGTTGGTTATTATTTTAATTCCCTTTCTCTTTTTCTTTGAAAGATTTACTTCATCAAAAAACGCATCTAATGCTAGACCAAACACATCAAATCCTGGTCCCAGATTTGCTGTTGATGATGGTGCTTTTACTGTAACACTCTCTGCCACTTAATCTTCTACCTCCTCTCCCAAGTTAATGGTTCTGCTTAAAGCACTTTGCAAATTTACCATTCCTTCGTCAGTGACATTTGATATCGGAATTAATCCTTGTGCAAATCCACCTAAATTTAGGCTTCGTAATATGGTAGTAGTTAGTGTATATGTTTCACCATCAACCTCCTTAGATATGGCACTTTCGAGTGCAGAAAGATTTGTTGACCAATTTAAGATCTCTTTTAATTTTCCACCAATAAGATCAATTTTTGTAAGAACGTTAATTGTGGGTAATTTGAATCTTAATTTGACTGATGTTGCAAGTAATGCTATTGAAACAAAATTTACTGGTGTTGTAATCAATGCACCATCAAATAGAAAAATACTCGTTTTTTCTTCAAGATTTAAATTTTGAACAAGAAATGGACCGCTTATTCTATATGCAAATAATTCAATTTGACCAGGTGTATCAATGAGTAAATAATCTGGATTGACATCATTGATCTGGTTTTGTATATCATCTATTTTTGATGCAATCAAATCATTGGCCATAATCATGGCTCCATTTGGACCAAGATCATACTGTTTCATAATGGATACGACATCTACGTGGTCTCTAACATCTATATCACAAGTGTAAGGCAAAGTTTCTACTCCGGGATCTAAATTTAATATTGCTGCAAAAGCACCGTTTCTGGTATAGTACTCATAAATTTTTGAGGTTAGCAAAGATTTACCCGAGCCAGCTGTACCAGTAAGAAAAATTGACTTCAATCTTTTGCGTAATTATTCTTTATTGGCTTATATTTGCACCCATAAACAAATCATCGAATGAATTGGAGAATTTTAGCAATTCCCATTAGTATGATACCCATCATCATTATCGGTATTCAGTTTGATATCAAGCCTGAGGATGTTTTTAAGATTGGCATTATTCCCTTTCTGGGAGCCGTAGCTGCAATGATGATAAAACTTGGTCTTCAAGGCATCAAATTCAGCTATCTAGCAAGGCACTACCTTGGTTCATTTGATTCTATTTGGAAAATGTCTGGTGTAAGAATAGGTAGTGAGTTCATTAAATTTACAACTCCAATGTATGTTGGAGCAGAATTTGTTGTAATCTATTGGCTGCACAAAAAAGGAGTACCGGCATCAAAAGCTTCATGGATTGCAATTTTAGATATTGTTACTGAGGTGTTTGCGGGAGGATTGTTATCTATTATGGCTGGTATTCTTGCACTAATTAACGGCGCATATGTAATAGCAACAATTATTCTTGTAACCAGCGTTTTTATCACAATTCTTTGGCTAATTCTTTTTTTCCTTTCAGCAAAAACAACTTTCAAAGTACCAAAAAGAATCTCAAATATTATAACAAAATTTGGAAAAGAAAAAGGCGAAAAACTTGTTCGCCAAACAGACATGTGGATGAAAGAAATTTGCACAATGAGTAGAAAAAATCTTAGAACAAAAGAATCTAAAAAAGTGTTTGTAAATGCTTTTGCTCTTTCTATGCTTTCTTGGATTTTTTACGGAATATCATTTATGATAATTGTTTCAGGTACTGGTTATGTCATTGGTGCCTTTGATTCTGTGATGGCTGTTATGGGTGCTAATGCAATTGGAAACCTACCTATCACCATTGGTGGCTCTGGATTAGCAGAAATTGGAATTGTAGCATACATAAACAATCTTGATCCATTTAATTTTGATGTACCACAAGACAGCATAGAATGGAATTCTATCATTGCTTGGCGAATTGCAACTTATTATGTACCAATTGGAGTTACTTGGTTTTTGTTGATAAAACTAGCCTTGAGCAAATACACTAAACCAGATATATCATAGAAACCAATCCTTAACTTCTTTTTTGTTCCAAATTAACGTTTGATACTAGCTAAAATTAGGGTTCAGAACTAATTTGATAAGTTATCCCAAGAAGAGAGAATTAACAAAGTACTTGGTGTTGTTACAAGTGAAGGTATAATCGAATTGCTGCAAACGGAAGAAAAGGCTGACAAGTAATTTCCATTCAACGAGGTTTTATATAGAAAATTTTTCAATGGAAACTATATTTTTCAGAATAGTTTTTGAATAATATGGATTTCCAAAACAAAGTAGTAGTTATCACAGGTGCTTCTAGTGGAATTGGTGAAGCATCAGCAATTCAATTTGCAAAAAAAGGCGCAAACATTGTTCTTGTGGCTAGACGCGAAGAAAAACTTCTGGCAGTTGAGAAGAAGCTCTCTAAATTTCATGTAAAAACACTAATCTATACATGCGATGTTTCACAAAAATTGCAAGTAAAACAGATGGCAAAATCTGTTTTAGATAAATTTGGTAAAATAGACATTTTAGTGAATAATGCAGGTTTTGCAATTTATGGAATAATTTCAGATCTTAGTATTGAAGACATTGAAGCTCAGATGAAAACAAATTATTTTGGAATGATTTATTGTATCAAAAACTTTCTTCCGTTAATGCTTGAACAAAATTCTGGTCATATAGTTAATGTAGCGTCTGTTGCAGCAAGCTTTGGACTACCAGGAATAGCATCATACTGTGCATCCAAATTTGCTATGCTGGGTTTTTCTGAAGGCTTGCAACATGAATTGCAAAATACCGGGGTTAGAGTAACAGTAGTTAGT
>JADFLH010000074.1 GCA_022564515.1 Nitrososphaerota archaeon | reverse complement strand
TAATTACGATTAATTTGTTATTTAAGATAAGCTGTTCTAAACAGATACAATGAACTAAATGAAATGTGTCTTTTTTGTGGTTCCCTGTATAGGATACAAACTAAAAGTTCAACTCCCTACTCTATTGAGACCCGTACCATTATTGGTTTTATTTTAGACCCATTTACAGTTCGTATCAAATGTCAACGTCCAGCAAACTGGCTTCCTAGTACAGATTCTAACAATTCTACAATATTAGGATCATCGCCAACATACAACACGATTATTCTTTCTTTATAGTAAAAGTGTGGATCACTGACCCAGAAAGGCATACTAGTTCCTGTACCATTTCCTATACTACTTCCATCTTCAGACACAAGTGATGCATCAGCTTCAGCATCTTCAGCAGTATCATATTCGAAAACTTGAACACTTGCGCCATTTACTTGAATGGTAAAACCAGTTACAGAGAAGAAGGGTTGCTCTATTTCACCTTCTGGATTTACCGTTGCACCACTGGCACGCAAATTATCTATCAACGAAACATAATCTGTTACAGGGCCACCATGAGAAACAGTATCATCAGGTTGTACGGGACCTTTTGTCGGCGTCCACGGTAATTGAAGTTGGTTAAGCTCATCCCATTTTCCATCTAGTATAGCAGATGTAACTTCGCCATTAATTACAACTAGATTCATGGAATATGGCGTAATCACTTGTATAACCATCTCATCGGCTCTATCACCATATCCTCCATGTAATGACTCAAAATCTGCTTCTATCACATACTGTTCTGGAAATGATTCTCGTATGGCAACAAGCTCAAGACTCAAGGTCTCTTCTATTCCATCAAATGCAAATGTTGGACTAGATTTGATAAATTCTTGGGCGATACCAAGAACAGCTTCTGTTGTAAACGTATGAGGCATATCTTTACAACATGGTGGAGGCACAACGCCCCAACCACGTTCTTCAAGCTTTATTGCAGTTTCAAGTCTTACACATGCAGAAGAACCACCATTCCTCATGATAAGCTGTAATCCTTCGTTGCAAATTACTTCACTCGGCGGAATTCCTTGCTTCATTTGTTTGAGTGGAGGATCAAAGCCAGTAGTGGTTTTGATCCAGTTTGGAATTTTTTGATCTACTGGGGATAGTTTTTTCTCTAACAGAAAGGCGTTTAGTTGCTTCATTCTATACTCTGCGCTTTTTATTGCTTCAATTTCTTCAAGATCAGGAATTGGTGGTAAAGAACCACTGTTGCCACACGGATCGACGCTAACATAATCCTCCATATCGAAGCCAAAAATTAGAAATCTCCAATCTTCAATTAGATAAATTCCCCACAAGGCTTCATCTGATTTTATTTTTACAGTATCATTTAGAGAACCTTTGAAAATTTCTTCAACTTGTAGAGTCGAGATTGCATTTTTTTCATAGGACTCAACTTCTTTTGAAGGTAAGTATTCTTTTTCTGTTACTGAGCCAATAAAGACCAAATCAACTTGATCAAATTCTTCACCCCAAGTATATGGATATGGAGCACAAGATAAAGCGAAAGCAGAGCTTGTAATCAAAATAATGGAAAAAAGCG
This sequence comes from Nitrososphaerota archaeon, assembly GCA_022564515.1. Taxonomy (GTDB): domain Archaea; phylum Thermoproteota; class Nitrososphaeria; order Nitrososphaerales; family Nitrosopumilaceae; genus DRGT01. Next base: position 2,123 of record JADFLH010000074.1, on the reverse strand, counting down.
TGACAGCAATTCCCAAAAAAATTGGGGCTAGATACCAAGCAGCAGATGGTTGCATTGCTTTCAAATTAATTTCCACTTCCAAAAAATATTGCCATCATGGTTTTCACCCATACATCTTTATTTTCTTCATGATTTACTCCAACAGTTTTACTTAGATACAGTCCATCATACAAAGCAATTATGCCAGAAGCTAATGCAGCTAAATCCACATTTTTTTGGAAAAATCCTCTCTCCTTTTTCATAAGTTTAAGAAATTGTGTTACAGATTCTTCAAAATCACGTTTATTCTGAATCAAAAATCTTCTCAGTTTAGGATTATGCATAGATTCGGCGATTGCCTCCATTCTGAACTTTAGAGTCTCTTTTGTAGCATCCGTGTAATTATCATAAAATTTTCCTAAATCTGAAGCAAGACTTTCTTTTTTCTTGAATAAGGGATCTCGATTTTCTATTAATGATTGTTGGCTTTTTTTGCATATGGAATAAAAAAGATCTTCTTTGCTTGGAAAGTATAAGTACAGTGTTCCTTTGCTTACATCAGCTGTTTTAGCAATATCATCCATCTTGGTATTGGCATAACCATTTTTTACAAAATTCTTAATTGCAGCCTGAGTAATTGTTTCTTTGACTTTTGTTTTATGTGCAGTAGAGACTTTGGGCATACAATTAATCCAATTTGTATTCTATCACACTACGTGAATTGTACCTCGAATGCTTGGATATGTGGGATCAAAATACTCATAGATTCCAGGTTCGGTTAAAGTAGTTTTGAAATTTTCACCTGCTCTTATCAAACCACTATCAAAAGTACCATCAGGTTCTGTAGTTCCAGTTTTGACCGAAATAACTGAATGAGTAGTTCCTCCATTAGCTCCGTCAAGATTGACAAAAGTAACTATGTCAAAAGTTCTGACGTAAATTGTGTTGGATCTAATTGAATTTTCTTCGGTTCCCATAATTCTTACTGTTTTTTCAATAGGTGTTGATTCGGTATTTTCAATAGTATTAAGCTCCTCTTGGTAAGAGGTTATAGGAGTCATTAGTACTGGTATAGATAGTAATATGCTGTATACGAAGACTTGAGCTTTGTATCTCATGCAATCATCTCCGCATTTTTACAATCTAGGCAATTCATAGTTGAGTTTTCCTTTGAATTTTTAATGAACACATCAAGTGAACCACACTTTATGCAAGAAAATCGAAAATCTGGGTATTGGGGAACGATAGGATGGTCTGATTTGGAGGCAGAAAGCCAGATTTCTGAGGTTTGAATCACTTGATTTGTGCTCATGCCATATCATAAACATTGAATAATATAAACTAACTGACTGGTCAGTCAGTATAATTATGAGATCCGATAACAGTTCGTATCAAATGTAATCGAATCCGTTAAAACCTAAACCGTTATTGGTTTTATTGTAGACTCAAAATGTGCCTTATGGTTTGAAAATTTGATCCACATTTGTCACTGCCTTAATTACTCCTAAAAATTGTCCTCTGTCATCACTTACACGGTATCCAATATCTGCAGAATAAACATCTGCACTTTGATCATAATGAATTTCAGAAATATACAATAGATCAGCTTTTGCCCTTATCCACCAAAGCTCATCGCTCTGTAAATAATCAGTGGTTTTGCCCGTTTGAGCAATGTTTACCCCAAAGGAATTTGTTAAAATAATTTCTGGGTACATTTCATACTCTACACCCATGCTACTTGGATAGTTATTTGCATGTTCACGCAATAAATCAGAAACCTTGTTTTCAATTAATTCGTGCATAAATGGAGTAATGTCTTCCCAATCGGTTGTAGTCCATTCATTCTCTCTTTGTTCAATCACAGAAAATACATCTGGCATTGCTGAAAATTCGTTGTTAGAAACTGAAAGTGCCTTGACTACATCTGACATCCTAGCAAGCTCGTGAATTCCAGTTACTTCAAGAGAAATTTTATCAAAATTAATTTCCTTTTCTACAATTTTCTCGCCATCAGAATCAGGAGGAGGGATCTTCAGAATTTCTTCTTTCATTAACCATTGTAACGCATTGATGAAATCACCATCGTTAATTTTTCCCTCACCATACCAGAGTGCAGTATTTCTTATCCAATCTGGAATAAGTGT
>JADFLH010000006.1 GCA_022564515.1 Nitrososphaerota archaeon | reverse complement strand
CTGTTTTGTAAGGGATACGAGTAGAACAAATGTGTGAGACTATAACTAAAGGTGAATCAGGATTTACTTTGTATCTTTTCCAATCTATTTCATTTACAACTTTTAGTACTACATCGCTTCCTTCATCATATAGAAGTGGAATTCTATTAGCAAATCTGTAAACTTTTGAACCCTTTGAAGAGATGTCACCACCGTAAGCTATTCCCATCTCTATGACGAATGGGAACCCAGAATAAGCAGAGGCAGAACGTTGGATAACGGCTAAAAAGTCAGGATTAAAAAACTGTTGAATTCCTTTTTCTAGAGGCTCCTCTCCTAACGGAGCAAGACAGCTAGGATCGGGCGACATAAAGTTGTCAAATTTTTGTAAGGAATCACTGAGTTTAGCGAGTTGTATGTTGGCCATATTTCCTAATCTAATTTCTGGTTTGAATCCAGCAAATTTTACAAATTTTTCTGCTGTAGTACGACCAACTCGTTGGAATCTCTTAGTCAAAAATGTGACAAGTGTTTCTCCTTGGACAGTATTAGCAAGTTGTTTGTAATAATCACTTTCAGGATCCATATCAATCACTATGGATTGAGATTTACCAAAATCCCAATAGGTTAATTTTTGATTAGCTACATCAATATCATCAATTCTAATTTTGCTTAATTTATCAAAATCCATTTTAATAAAAGACATCAATGCAATCACAACGCGAACTTGACGTGTTAGAGTTTTCCAACGTTTTTTAGCTTTTAACATGATTTGAGCGAAATCAAGATTTTTTTTACTTAAGCCAAGTTCTTTTCTAACTTTTTCAATCATTACATCATCTACTCTAGGAATTGTAAATGTTGTATCAGTTATCATTCTTCGTATAGTTTCAACATCAACGCCATAGGGATGTGGTCTTATGATTGTTGGAGATTTTGGCATTGTTTTAACAATTCTAGAATATCGGAATTTCTCTCCTTTAGGATCATTAAAGGTTATTGTTGAATAAGGAGTAATCAATGAAGTTTGATAAATATAATCTCGAATTTTTGTTCCAGCTTTTGAATAATCTCCTTCCAAACAAATACTAATAGAAAGTCCTTTTTTTGAAACTTGATTGGTTTTATGTTTTAAAATTACTGGTTTATTTTTTTGAATATCTAAAAGTAATTCATATTCTTCTTGTGTTTCTCCGTCTGTACAGCTTTTTACTGCTACTGGTTTATTTGTAGTAATTTGTCCATAAAGAATTGCCATAGTTGCACCAAGGCCAAACATACCTCTAGTTTGTTTTAGACCAAACTTGGAACCATATAACACAGTTCCAAATGCCAAGGGAACATATTTTCCTTCAATTCCTGGACCATTATCTTTAACTGTCAAGATGTATGGTTTAGGATCCTGTTTTTCAGGATCAACTGCCTTAATTATTAAATGAACATCCGGTAGGATTCCCCTTTGATCACAGGCATCAAGAGAATTTTCTACAAACTCTCTAACTGCAGTATAAAGCGACCTTGTAGGATTGCTGAATCCTGCAAGATCCCTATTTCGATAAAAAAATTCACTAGGGGAGATTTGATTATAGGTTTCCTTACTAGAAGACATTTTGATCTTCCCACAATTTTAGTCGCTCCAGTTTATCTTTACTTCTTGCAGATTCAAGCTTGTGATAAACTGCCCCATGCATACTACCAGTAGAAATTGCAGAAATTGCATCAACTGCAAGTTTTAGTTTACTTGTCTCTCCAATTATAGAAACAGTTCTACCATACACCGAGATGCTAGTATCACTTAACCTTTCCATATTTCTCCTCGCCTTACCGCCCTCTCCTATAATTCTCCCTTTAATCCTTTCAACTTGATTTGGAGATTTTCCTGCAAACTCCCTTAAGTCTATTATATGTAATGTATTTTCACCTTCTAGTAATTTCATTGCATTTCTTGGAGAAAACCCACGACCAATAGCATAAACCATTTCTACCGCTTTGAATGGTTGAATGTCTTCTATCATACCAACTCCTATGATCAAAGTTTCTCCTGTTTCACTATCGATTTCCAACTTTACTGAGCAGGCTTTCTCGATTTGTGATTTAACCTCTCCGGATTTTCCAATAAGAACTCCAATTCTGTCAGCTGGAATTCTAATCAGTTTCTCAAAACTCATTCAACCACCTTATTATATACATCAACAGGATTTTGAACCGTTAACCCTCTTTTAGCAAAGAATTTTGTTATGTTATTAATATCTCTTTTAAGAAATTCCATAGAATTTGGATGTTGAATGTCAACGCCGGAACCTAGATCGAAAACAATTAGTTCTTTGTCTGTCTTGAAGATGTTGTATTCTGAAAAATCTCCATGAACTAAATGAGCATCTCTGTAAAGTTTTGAAAGTATCGAAATTGCCATATCATAATCTTTTTTGTTTACTTTGGACTCTAACAAAGTCCTTGCTGGAACGCCGTTTTTTCCAACAAACTCCATAGCAAGAACATTTTTTGATACATATATTGGTTTAACAACTGGTATTCCACATTTAAAACAACGTCTTAAATTAGTAAATTCCTTCTTTGCCCACAAATTCACGAGATTTCTTGTACCGCGTTTTATCTTTGAGAATCTTTTGACGTCCAAAATATAAGGTGCCCGTTTTTTGAAACTTGTAGTGGTGACAAGATACACTTTTAATGCAATGTCATTTTGATTTTCATCCACTGCCCAAAATAATACTGATTCTTTTCCAGCCTTAACGACGCCATTAACATAAGAAATAATGTGTGATTTTATCATATCATACATAATCATCATAGTAGTTTTGTCAAGAACTTCATTGATGACTTTATTTTTTTTAAAACCATCTGCTAATTTTCCACGTTTTGATTTTGAAATTAATTCATTATTTATCAATGATTCCAATTTTTTCTCAAGATTATCTGTCAACATATCGTTCATAGCTTAAAGAAAATCGATTTTGAGAATCTAGAAATCTCTAGGGAGATAATCGTTGTTTTTCAACCAATCACCCTAGGGTAGTGTAAATCTTCATACAATGTCATCTCTTTCGGTTTCCTTAAAATCCCATGGCGCAATAATAACAATATCATTATCTCAAACCCAAATTCTGCGTTTTAGTTTTTCCCTAATTCTTCCACGACTTGTTACTCCACCAGTACATTTCACCATAACTTGATCACTTCCAAATAATTTTAGTACACGGCCCAATAATTCGCCTTCTGGCAATCGAACTTGTTTTAACACGCTTTCATTTAGTACTTTTCTTGTTCCCATAATTATTTTCCAGATTTTTTATATATAATTGTGATGGTTTAGATTTTGAAGATAATTAAAAATGGTATTCCATCAATTTCTTTAATTCCTTTTTCTGAGCCAACACCTATACTAATTGATAAGGAAATTGTTTTTTTACCAACCATGTTTATAATTGACGAGTTTTTCAGAAGGTTTTCCGCTTCTTCCTTTTCTACTAATTTTTCTCCATAGTAACTTTTGCTTATGTTAAGTTGTAGATTTTTTTGATTTAATTTTTTTCCTACTAGATTTGGATCACAAATATTCAACATTTGGTTTTTTTGATAATCTGAGACACGAATAGAGAATTGCATTATGCATACTTGCCTTTCATTGTTGATTTTGCTCCACATGCATCACAAATTAAAAACGAAATCCTATTTTCTTTAACGATTTTTGTATCAGGACTTTTACAGGTTGGACATTCAACGTAATCTTTAACATAAATCTGGAACAAACGTGTGAAATCATCAGGATCCCTTCTACCAATAAACATAGCTTTATCACCTATTCGTTCGGCTGGGACTGCAAATTCTTTCGAAAGATATTTTAGAACTTTATCTGGATCTCTGCGTAAGACTTGTGGAAATTCTACAAAATTTCTTAAATATGTCTTTTGACCTTCCCACATTATATCTACTATAGGCAGTTCGAATCTCGTATTGGTTTGCCTCTTATTTACTGAAAGGTTCCCCTGAATCCTTTTCAGTAGTTTTTCATATTCTGCTTTAGTCAATATTTTTGGTAACAAGTCACCCTATATGGGTTTTTTAAAAAAGAAGCTAATGGTAGTCTTTCTACATTTTTACTATTCAGAAAACGTTTGTTCCACATTTAGGAAATTTGTCTTTTACTGTAGGCCGTCCATTCTTTAGTTTTGTTTCTTTGAGATCTTTGATTTCTCTTTTTGCTCTACATTTCATGCAATATGCTGTAACCATTATAACAATTCACAGATTTAATGATATTATAGAACAAGCTGTAAAAATTATTTAGCTATACACTATAGCATGAATTGTTTGTTGAAATGGAAAAATGTCATATGATTATTTTTATGAAAATTATAAATTTTTTATTTTTTTGTGATAGTTTTAATTTAGACATGATAAATTTTTAATTTTCATCTGATTAACTAATAATTTTAATCAGTCAACCAATTATTAAAGCCATTACAATTATTTCATATGGATGACATCAAAAAAAGGAATTTCTCTGACAATAGGTATTTTGGCAGCTATAACTATTGCAAGTTTTATGTTCTGGTTTATACCTGAAAATAATGAGATGGTTTTTGTCATCTCAGATTTTGAATCTCATTTGGATCGAGTGAAAGATGTTCATGGTGTAATAAAAGAAGGGATTGATTCCAAATTTCAAAAGTTGTTGAATGAAGAAATTTCTCCACAAGAATATATTGAAGCTGTTGAAATGTCATCTTCACAAATAAAATCGCATATAATGCAACTTGTGGAAAGTAAAGCTACAGTAGAATGGCATGAAAGTTACATAAATTATATCGAGTCCCTAAAACAGTACAATTCTTATCTAAGAGAAACAATTGTAGTTGCAACACTGATGGAAGAAGGCATGGAATCAGTAGAGACAGGAAAAATTTTTGACCAAATAAAAGAATTTAAAGAAAATTCTGAGTCCTTGATCCTTAGGTCTGATAATACCCGACCTGGACTTTGAAAAACCTAATTATAATAATTTTAAAAGTTGGAAATCGTTAAAAAGCAATTTTGTAACTATATGAGTTATGTCCCAAAAAACTAGGAAGATTGAGAAGGAAATTAAAGCTTCCAAAACAAGTAGATTGTTGATTATTTGTATAGACAGAGATAATGATGTAGGTGAAAAAGCAAATATTGTAACCCCTGTGGTTGGGAGAGATGCATGTATAGAGGCTGGACAAAGACTTGCTTTAGAAGACCCAGAAGATGCGGATTCAAATTCAATTTTTTCTGCAATCAAAACATATGAAGATTTGATCAGTAAAGGATACCAAGCTCAAGTCATTACGGTAGCCGGACTTAAAACTCGTGACGTTCATGCAGATGAAAAAATTGCATCAGAAATAAGATCTGTTCTGGAAAAGTTTTCTGCCAATGGTGCGGTTATTGTTTCGGATGGTGAGGACGATGAAAGTGTAATACCTCTTGTCCAAAACATCCTTCCGGTAATTTCAGTACAAAGAGTGGTTATGAAGGTAAGTAGAACTGTAGAATACTCCTATGCAGTATTTGGTAAATATTTGAAAATGATTGCTTATGATACAAAATATTCAAAATTCTTTTTAGGAGTGCCAGGAATTCTACTTCTTATTGGAGGCATTGCTACAATAGTTGGTTATACTGCAGAAATTTTTGCTGTTTTAGTAAGTGTTTTGGGGGGAGCGTTTTTGATAAGAGCATTTGATATCGATAAAGCTTGGTCAAACTGGACAAAACCTACACCATCAGGTTTCATTAGGATGTTTACATTGATAGCTGGAATAATTCTTCTCTTAGCTTCAATTTTAGCTGGAGTTGTAGCTGTTGACGTTAGTTTAGTTGACCCTGAAGCTCAGCTATTAAATATCATTTCAAACAAAATCTTGGTTGGACAGTTTGTTTCCGGAGCTCTACCAATTCTATGGATTGGAATAGCTTCCATATTTGCAGGAACATTTCTTAGTAATTGGTTAGGAGGTATTTCTAAGCAAATTACTGATTCCTTAAGACTAATTGTACTTGTAGCTCTTTATCCAACTATAGCGCAATTTACAAATATCTTAATCAATGATGAAAGTTCCTTTACCCTTATTCCTCCACTTTTGGCAGGTATGGCTGTAACTCTAATCTCAGCCGTGATTTTGTTCAAAAAATTCAAAAAGCGTGCAGATGAAGAATCGTTATCCGATTAGATTTTGTTCAAAAAGTCGTAAGAGGTTAGAAATCTCCAGTTCTGTAAGAAATTAATTAAAAACAATCATATCTATAATCACGTTCTTACTCAACAAATGGTGAGCTATGACTAAAGTCAAAGATACGGCTTTTTATTTTTCAGGTTTATACAAAATATATTCTCGAAGGTTAGAAAAAGAAATTCTTAATGGACCTATGCCAAATCACATTGCATTAATTCTTGATGGGAATAGAAGGTGGGCAAAAAGAAACCTAGGAATTCTAAAATCTGGTCATTTTAAAGGTGCGGATGCAGTTGAAAATCTTCTTGATTGGTGTGAGGAACTCGATATCAAAATTATTACTTTGTATGCTTTATCAGCTGAAAACTTGAATAGAAGAGATGAGGAACTGGAGGACCTTTTTGAACTACTAAAAAATAGGCTGGAAAAACTGCTCAATGATCCGAGAATTCATAAAAATCAGATGAGAGTAAAAGGTATAGGCAGGATCGAGCTTTTACCAGAGTCCATCAAGGATGTTCTAAAAAGGTTAGATACTGCTACAAAAAATTATGATAAACATTTTTTCAATATCGCCATAGCATATGGAGGTCAAGACGAGTTAGTTGATGCAGTGAAGAAGATTGGTAGCAAAATAAAGGAAGGAACGATGAACGTTGATGATATTGACAAAAAAGAAATCGAAATGAATCTTTATACATCCCACTTGCCTCAATCATCCCCCGATATGATTCTCAGGACCTCTGGCGAAAAAAGATTGAGTGGATTTTTGTTATGGCAAAGCGCATATAGTGAATTAGTTTTTATGGATATTTTTTGGCCGGAATTTCGAAAAATTGATCTTATGAGAGCTATAAGGACTTTTCAAAAAAGACAAAGACGAATTGGTAAATAACTTTCGGGTCAAAATTTGAAGTTATGAATGAAATATCTGCAGGCGTTGTAATTTTTAGAGAAAATTCTAAATTACTCTTCCTTCTACTTTACTATCCTTCGGGTCATTGGGATTTTGTGAAAGGTAAAATCGAGGAAAATGAAAATACTCTTCAGACAGTGGCTAGAGAAACAAAAGAAGAAACTGGCATCACTGACTTGAATTTTGTGGATGGTTTTGAGGAAAGTATTGAATATGATTTTCAGTATGCAGGAGAATTAATACATAAAAAAGTAATTTTCTTTTTAGCCAAAACAAGTATTGAGAAAATAAAGATCTCACATGAACACTTGGATTATGTTTGGTTAGAGTTTGAAGACGCGTTAGAAAAAACTACTTACCAAAACGCAAGGTCAGTGTTATCAAGAGCTAATCAATTACTTATTGAAAGATTGTAACTGTAAATTCTTTGCAGCAGCTACAGGGTCATTTGCATTTAGAATTGTTCTTCCAACAATAAGATAGTCAGAACCTGCACTCATAATGTCTTTTACTTTTCCTCCCTGAGTACCAATCCCAGGTGAATAAATTGCTAAAGAATTTTTTATTTTTTTCTTGCAATACCTAATAATTTTTGGATATGTTGCTCCAACAATTATACCATCAGCGTTTTGTGAAATTGCCCACTCCAAAAATAATTGATATAGCCTTTTCTCTTTGTTAGAATGTAATTTTACATTCAGTTCATAAGAAAATTTTGCTTCTGGAGCACTCATATGACAAAGTGCAATCACACCTTTATTTTTTCTATGAGCCGAGGCAACAATTTTGTTCAAGCTTTGCTTTCCCATTATTGGATTAACAATTACTGCATCAAAACCTAATTTCCAAAGAATTTCTGTGGTATTCTCATTCGTATTTCCAATATCATTGAGTTTTATGTCAGCGATTGTTTGGATTTCATAGTTATGTGCGATTTTGTTAATGTTAATAATTTCTTTACGTCCAAGCTGAAGTAAAAGATGAAAGTTAATTTTTAAACCACAGAGATGCTTGTTTAATTTTCTGATATTTGAAATAGTTCTTGATTCTAACTTGTTTGTAGATGGAGGATAATCATTAGCTAGAATTAATTTTCCTCTTTTTTCAGAAATCCGTTTGATTCTAGTTACAAACTTGGTCATAATCGACCAAGGGATGAGTGTCTTTTAATTTTATTATTTTGATATAGGAATATCCGTGCTCATTTGGGTTATCTACTATTGATGGCGGGATTCCATTATTGGTTGCGTATTTTAAAAACGGTTTTTTCGGCTCCTCATCCATGACTACATGGCAGAAATAAGATGTTCCTTCCTCACTAAAGTTCATGAAAACTCCCAGAAGCCACTTGTCCTTGAATGGGAATGAAAATAGAGGAAATGGTGAATCCTCAAAGCCATAACTAAGTTTTGCAAGGCTAGCCATGTCTTCAAGTTCTATAGGGTGATATTTGTCGATTACATCGCTTCCGCTTCGAAGTGAGGCTGGAAGTGATTTTATTTTTATAATAGGTGAGTAAAGTCGTGCAGTATCAATCGTGGAATTAACCACTGATGATTCTTCACGTCCAGCCTTAAAACCATAGCAGATATAGTGTCCTAGCTTTTCTACAGGCGCAAAATAAATTATTGGTTTTTTCATCAGAAGATCCATTTGTACAGAAAGAACCTTTTTTCCATCATGTTCATGTAGAAATGACACGCGTGGAGTACTCTCTAATGCACAAACAAGTCTAGAAAATTCTAAGTTAGATCTTACTTCAATATACCTTGGTAGTTTGTCCACAAGGTATTTGAAAAGTTTACTAACTTAAATTTTTAACCAAAAAAATGAAAAATTATTTTCTTCTATCTATTATCTCACTAGTATCAGGACCAGTGCCTATGAGAGTAACAGGGACCCTTAGTTCATCTTCAATTTTTTTTATGAATAACTTTGCTTCGTCACTAAGTTCCTCGTAGGAGGTTTTACCTGTACACTCTGCAAAGCGAACATCTAATTTTGTAAGGGCAATCTGTGTAGCACTATTAAGCATTATAGCACGTTTAGCCAATTCAAAATTAAATTCCGAAGCACGCCTAGGACGGCCAGTCACAGTTCCAAATTCAGACCAGCCTTTCTCTGAAACATCTTCAGGTGTAAGTTCATTTTCAAGAGGTCCTGTGCCAACTCTAGTCACATACGATTTGAATACAATGATCACCTCATCCACATTTTTAGGTCCCAGACCTACATCCGCGCATATGCCTGATGCAGTCACTTCCTTTGAGGTAACATATGGATATGTTCCATGCCATAGTGAGAGAAAGGTTCCCTGAGTTCCTTCAACAAGGATGTTTTCGTTGTCGTTTAAGGCTGAGTTTATCAAACTGGGAACATCTCCCAAATAGTCGGAAAGTAATGTAAAGTCCTTGGCAAGTTTCAGAGTCCTCATTGCTCTTTCAGCATTTGCAGGACCTGTTCCTGAACCTGTACTTCCAATTTTTTCTTTGAGATCCCCTTTAGAATCCTGTCTTATATGAGTCTCTTCTATAATGCCACAATTCATGTCTATGAATACCCTTCCAGAAACTTCAAAATCTTTAATCTCTTTTAATAAAATCTCCGGATTTATTACCACTCCCGGACCAATCAAAACTTTGGTATTCTTATTCAAAAATCCACTAGGCAACATTCGAATTTTGTAAATCTTGTTCCCGTTTCGTACGGTATGTCCTGCATTTGGTCCTGCTCCACCCCTTACTACTATTGATGGATTATCCTTCAATGCTAGATGTGAAATGATTTTTCCTTTTCCCTCATCCCCAAAAAAGCCACCTACTACAACTGTTGAAGGCACATTACTGAACTAAGAATCGCGTATTTAAGCTAAAGTTGTTTGATACTATTTAATATCCAAATTTGCTGATTGGAAATATTGACAGAGTCAAATTATGCTCGAAACATTATCATTGTCCTTGCTAATTTACCTGATTTTTTAAGAAAGCCAATTTTAAAAAAAAGAATGACTGAATATTTTTCTCTACCAGAACAAGAAAAAGAAGAAATAATTAATAATGCTCTTGAAGCTGGTCCAACCATTCCATTTCCAAATTTTTCTAAACTCTTCAAAACTTGGCTTCAAGTCTTAGTCACGTTTAGTGAAAAACAACGAAAAGAATTATTTTTGCAATATATAAATGCGGTAATTATTTTTCCTGAAAAATTAATTAATTTCCACTTAGACGGAATCTTGGAAATTTTCATGTCATTAAATGATGATGAAAAATTAATTCTCTCAAAATCGATTAGAGAAATTATAGCTGAGTTAGATGTGGGTAAGAAAAAAACATTGTTATTTTTAATCCCCAATAATGCTAAAATTCAGATTGGGGTTTAGACTCTGGATTTCTGTTATCCTCATTAGAATAATCGACTATATCCCCTTCTGGAGTCAAAACTCCTGCGAAGATTTTCTCATGTTTTTTCAAAACCTTTCTATGGTCAGGCATCGACATATCTAATCTCATCTCGTTCATAACCATGATTCGGTATTCTTTCCATTCAGTCCAGCATTTATTGCAGCATGGATACTTATCTGCAATTGGTTCTAATTGTTCATTCTCAGGAATGGAATTATTGCACTTTGTGCAAATTCTAGTCATACCATACCGGTCATTTGAAACTACTTTAATCTTTTTCAATCTAAACCAATAATTAATAATCAAAACAAGATAAAATATGAAAATTAAATGCCCAAAGTGCAAGAAGGGCGCAGATCTCTCTTCGGATTTTTCAATGGTACGATGTGAGAAATGTAATTTAGAAATGAGTTATGGCGAGTATATCAAGTACATTGCTCATAGTGATTTAACATATTCAGATATCCTTGGAGATTATACAGGAAGCACTGAGGGACAAACTGCAGGTTCTCTGGATGATTGGGATTCACAATCTGGTTAAATGATTCATTATGTTAAAATAATTAATTCCAAAGATCGTTTATCATAATTGGAATTTCTTTTTGAAAATATTCTAAATTTGATTGGATTTGTTGTAGGTCTTTCAATAGGTCTAATGTCCTACATTGGTTTCAAAAATACGGGTAGCCCAACATTATTTCGATTATCGATTGCATTTTTCTCAATTTGTGTTGGCTTCTTTATTATCTGGACGGGTTATATGGCAGAAGATTTTTTGATAAAATCAGGCCAAATAGAAAGATGGATTCAAACATTGGGAATTGGAATTCAAACAATAGGTTATTTTTTTATTGCATTCTCGCACAGCATCAAATCTTTTTTTCCAAAATCACGTTATTTTAGATCTGTAGGAATTTTTCCTTTGTTTTTAGTTTCTTTAATACATATTGAAAATATTTTCAGATCAATTTCGTTTATTTTGTTAGTTTATGCTGCAATTGAAACTATAATGTCTTACCTTGAAAATAAAAAGAAAGGGGCAATTTCTGTTGCGCTTGGTTTGTCACTTCTTGCGTTAGGAGAATTTCTTGGATGGTATTCATTTGTGTTTCCAGAATCAATTCTCTATTATCTTTCAATTTCTATTAAAATAGTGGGATTGATAGCATTATTTATTCCCGTGAGTAAGATTCCATTAACGAAAATAAAATTTGATGAAGATCTGTGATTTTACATTGGTTACAAAATTAGCCTCAGTTTTCAAATCATGATTGTGAAATGTCACCTAGTCAAAATCTTTTATCTCAATTGTGCATTGCAGAGTATCTTGTTACTATCATACTGATTAAGAGTGTTAGATGTGGGATGGCAGAATATAGAACTCATATGAAAATAATTGGCGATATCTTAACAACAACAAGAGATGATTTAATAGATGACGATGGAGCTGGTGTAACCTACCTAATTAGAAAAGCAAATATTTCTCATGTTAGAATCTCAAGAATTTTGAACAATCTTGTATCCCAAGGTCTTTTAGAACAAAATACTTTGCAAGGTTCTTGTAGATACAAAATAAGTCAAAATGGAAGAGAGTTTCTTCAAGCATATCAAACATTTAGTAAGTTTGTAGAGAACTTTGGTTTAGCTATCTAGTCATCCTGATTATCGATATCAGCAAATTCATCATCAAAGTCATCTTCAAACTCATTAACTTCAAAATTTGAACTATATGTTTCCATAATATCTATTCAACAATGAATCAAATTATTAATAAGGATATGCAAAGTGTAGCTTAAACGATTTTTCCATTAACAGTTCGTATCAAATGTTAATTTTCCTTACATTTGACAAATCTTTCAAAAGACCATCTAGGTGTTTTTGACCCAGTCAAGTACTTCTGCATTGGCAAATGGTAATGCGGAAGAAACTAGTGGAATGAATGCAAAAATAATTAGAATTATAATCGAAAAAAGATAATCATAATGTAATGTCGTTGAATTTCCATTTTATCCTTCCTGCAATTATTACATTAGTAATTGGAGTTCCTTTAGTCTCCGCTTTCCAACCTGGCGATTACGACTTGGATTTGATTGATCTTCAGGTAATGGATCTTCAAGTTCTCTCAATGGATGACACTCCAGATTATTACTTTGATGATGCTGATCTTATCAAGATAACAATCAACATTACAAACAATGGTATAGATTATTTTGTTGTGCATGCTACGATGTTCAATATTTGGTTGATGGAACCTATTGGAGATAACAATCAAAATAATGATGTCCTTGAGATTGTAGACAACTATTACGTAAGTTACGATTTTGAGCTAGAAGTCAAATATGACAATTTCTACTCTCGTGAGCTCTTCAATGAATGTGACTATACAAATGATCGAGTTAAAATGGGCCAATCAAAAGTTTTTACAATTTGTTTTGATGTTTTGCGAATTTGGAATAATGAAATTCTAAACATGGACGGTACAAAAAGATACTATCTTGTTATGATGGACAACCATCATTCTACTTCGTGTCCAAACTGTAAAAAGATACTTTTGTCTACAACAGATTCTTCACAAAAATATCCCCTTCCAAGCTGGGTTCAAAAAATCTTAAAGTGGCACAAACAAGGAATAATTTCAGAGCAAGAGTATCAAAATTCAATAGAGTATCTTATCGAAAAAGGAATTATTACTGAAGACCCATCCAAAAAAGAAATTCAAGTAATGTCGGCCTTGGCAGAAAAGAATATGCAGCTAAAAGAGCACCAAGCTAAGCTTTCTTTGGCTCAACAAACTAATCTATATGTCAGTTCGATGAATTTTTACGAATCAAAATACAATGATCAGTTTAGTGGGGTGCTGTGTAAAAAGCAAAACAATATTGTAACTTTATCTGGTGATTATACCAATGACAATATTTACTATGATGCATTGTTTTTCAAGTTACTTCTATTCGATGATTTTGGAAATGTTGTAGCTACAGGTCTTTCAAAGATTGTAGATGTTGCATCAAAGGATTTTAGACATTTTTCAGTATCCACACCTTACAAGGGCAAGATTGACCATTGTCTTGTTATGGTAGATTCAAAATTCTAGTCAAATGAGTAATTTTGGGAATAACTGTTTATTGTTAAACGAAAATTTGGTAGTAAATTGCTAAATGTAATTATTAGAAATACCACAAATTTAGCTTAAAACGAGATTTGAGATACGAAACTTGCATTATTATTAAAGATGTGTTAATTACTATTTGAAAACTTTGAGAATAAAATGTGATGCTGATGGAATAAACATCGCAGAACGAACAATCAAGAAAGGAGGTATTGTAATTTTTCCCACAGATACAGTTTATGGAATTGGATGTGATCCGTACAACAAAGAATCTGTTGATAAAATTTACAGAATAAAAAATCGTGATTATGATAAACTGTTTCCGATTTTAGGTTTTTCAAAAAGTGTTCTTTCAAAAATTGTAATCTTTGATGAAAGATCAAATAAAATTGCTGAAAAATTTTGGCCTGGACAGATCACCTTTGTTTTACCACTCAAAGATGAAAAATTAAAAAATTCAATGAATTTAGAAAATAATGTAGCTGTAAGAGTTCCAAACAATAGGTGTGCCTTAGCACTTTTAGAACGATGTAACTTCCTCATAGGTACCAGTGCCAATATATCAGGCTCAGGCTCGTTTACGGATCCTGAGGAATGTGCCAAGAATATTTCAGATAATGAAGTCTTTCTTGACGGTGGTAAAATTACTGGGGATAGGGAATCCACCATTGTTGAAATCAATGAAAAAAAAATTCAAATTCATAGAGAAGGCAATATTTCAAAAGAGGAGATTTTGAATTTATTTTGAATTTAATTATTACATGTGCTAGACATCTTGAACCTGAAACTCGTGATGAATTAAAAAAAATTTTGACGGTTTTTGGTGATGACAATCCTGAAATTACTGAAACTGACATGTCAGGAATTCTCACAGCAAGAACTAAGTTAGATACTTTTGAAGTGATAAAACAGATTAGGAAAAAAATTATTGAAGAACCTTGGTCAATAAGATATTGTCTTCGAATAATTCCTATTCAAAAAGTAGCAAATACAAATTTAGAAGACATATCTAATCAGGTTCACTCCTTAATGGAAAGAGTCAATGAAAAGGAAACTTATCGAATAACTGTAGAGAAACGGAATTCAAACCTCCCAAGTATGAAGATTATCTCAAAAATTGCTGAAAATATTCAAAATAAAGTGTCATTAGAAAAACCAGATTGGATAGTTTTGGTTGAAATACTGGGCAATACTTCAGGTATTTCAGTTTTAACGAAAGATGATATATTTAGTTTGGAAACATCTAAACGAAAATTATTAGAATAAGACAGCAGCCTTTTCAGCTAACAAGTCTTCTAAGGGTTTTTTTGAGTAGACTGAATCAATTTGTTTGTTTGAAATTTTAAATTGATTTTTTAGAAATCCAGTATTGTTTAATGAGATATTTTTTGAGCTTAGATATGGCTTTAGTTCAGAATACAAATTTTCCAAAGAAAATTTCTTACCTAAAGCAATAACGATAAAACTTTGTTTTGATTTGATTCCTGCTTCAGAAATAGCTTTTGAAATTTGTCTAGTACAGGCAAATCGCATCAATATATCAATTTCAAGTTTTTGTGAAAGCATATTATGAGAATTTTGTGCTTCAACTGAAATTTCAAGAATTTTTTTTGCGTGTGATTTACTAAGAATATATTTTGGCGATATTCCTTGTATAACCAAATCAGGATATTTTTTTCTCAAATAATTTAGAAAATCTATGCTTTGGGTTTTGTTTGGTTTGATTTCCAATATTTCTACAAAATATTTTGAAATTTGAATAGTTGACCTTGATGAACCTCCATGAATTATTGGAATGATGCTAACAACATCATTATTTTTTAATTTTGTAATTTTTCCTTCTATGGCAGAAGAATCAACTCCGTTTACTACTACTAGTAGATTATTTACATCTAAATCAGGAGTGTTCTCAGGTTTGGTTTTTTGTAAATAATCAATTAGCTCAGCAATAGTCAGACTATCCTTATCAATAGAGATCGTGTCAGCTGAAAAAGATTTTTTTGCTCCGCCCAACAGTTTTACTTGAATCAATTTACCATACTAAGAACCAATCACAATGAATTTTAATTTTCTGAACTTTATTCAAAAATCCCCCGAGGTTTTTCCTTAACAGAGGGGTTTTCAGTGTCAGTGTTACTTTGAATTTTAGGTTCACCAATGTCCAAGTTTTCTTCTTGAGTATCATCTAGTTTGTCTTGTTTAGCTATTCTTTCTTCCTTTTTCTTTTTATCAAGAATTTCATGTTTGATATATTTTGTTATATAACCCGTAATTTCATTTTTAAGACCTTTAGAACGAATTATTGAAAATTGTTCCAAGGTTTTTTTATTCTCTTCAAAGTTCGTTCCAAAATGGGCTTTGTAGTTTTTTAAAACTTCCAAAGAAAATTTTTTGATTCTATCCACTTATCCGAATTATTAAAGAGGGTTTTTTATACCTATATCCCTAGGTATGCCTTTGAATTTTCTTCCAAAATTGTTACCAAGTCATCATATGATTCTCTTAAGACTTTAGATGCACAAAATACTACACTTGGAATTAAGCTAACTTGGGCAGGTTTAAAACCAAAACATTTTCCGAATCGAACAGGACCATCTGTTTCGACTAGAATTTTGTCTTTATCAGTTTTTGAAAGTAAAATTTGTTTATCTTTTGTGTATACCATCACTGGTCCATACGAAACGTAAAATTTCATGTCCATTGCTTTTTGTAATTGTTTTTTGTTTCCATCAAACCAGTGTAACAGAACTCCCGATATAGAATAAGAAGACATAATTTCATATATATCATCTAGAGTTTTTCGAGAATGAATAGAAACAGGTTTTTTGAATTTTTCAGCTAATGATAACAAGGTCTCAAAAATGTGTTTTTGAGTTGTAAATTGTTCTACCGACTCTGAATAGGTTCTATCTAGTCCAATTTCTCCTATTCCGGAAATATTGTTCTTATTGTGTTCTATCAACTGAACCATTTTGTCTAAACCATCATTGAATTTCTCTGGATGAATTCCTATGAATGGAAGAATCAGGTTACTTTTTGTTGCAAGTTCAAGCGTTTGTTTTGAATTTGTATTGTCCATTGATACACAACATGCTTTGATATGCAATTTTTCCATACTTGTTATTAGAAATGGAATATCTTTACCAAATTCTGGATCTGATAGATGTATGTGGGAATCAAATAACCATGCCATGTTTTTTCAAATTAAACTTATACCAAGTCTGCATAAATCGGTTTCTTTGTGATATTTTTTTACTCAAAGTCTTTTAGCATTTATTAAAAAAACTTATTCGATGAAATCATCCGAGTTGGGTTTGTCAGCCATGTATCGAATTTTAAAAAAATCAGGTGCGGAAAGAGTTAGTGATGAATCTGCAGATGAGTTAAGAAGAGTTATCGAAGAGATTGCGATGGTAGTAGCTAAAAGTGCAGTAGAAATGTCAAGTCATGCTGGTCGAAAAACTGTAAAAGCTGAAGATGTAAAATTGGCCTCAAAGCCATTCACAAAATTCTAATCAATAGAGTTTAATTGTTAATTACGTGTTTTTCTGACTGCGGTGAGGTGGCAGAGCGGTTATGCGTGGGCCTGCAGAGCCTATACAAGGGGGTTCGACTCCCTCCCTCACCTGTGATTTGTTTATAAAGTGAAAGTATTGTGTTATTAATTTCTGTAATCACATTACTGAATTCTGTAATGTCAAAATTTTACAATAGTAGGTAAATCAAATTTAAAAAAATATAATTTTCTTTCTTATTCGATCATTCAAAATATGACTTGGTGTCATATGGTTTTATTATATCCACAAGAAATTTTTTCTCAATATTTGAAATATTAAAGAATGATAGTTATTATATAATTACCAGCTTTTCTAAATATAGAATATATTAAAATGCGTTATTGGCACAAAACAACAGTGGTTTATTGGAATACATTCCAGGATCAAGATCATTATTAGCTCAAAAAAATTCTAGTATCCCTCTTGAAGGATTTTCAGAAAACATTGGTAAAAGCATTCGTGATTATGTTGAGAGTGCAAAAACTGAGGTAGAAAAAGGCAACAACTTTCTTCAGTGGGTACTAACAAGAGTTTTTGAAGCAACAGAAGATGATGCTGCCGATGCAATAGTAGATGGTGCTAATGATCTAGGTATTGATGCATATCTTCCTGTGGATTTTTCTGAGAATAAAATTCGATTATTTCAATCAAAATATGCTACATCACACTCAACTGACGCCATAATTAAATTCAAAGAGGATGTAAAAAGACTTCTTGAACGCGATATTACAAAAATGCGACCTGAATTGGCACGTCTTGTGACAGTCATACATGAAAAAAATCTTAAGATCGAATGCTGTTATGTCACAGATCAAAAGGTAGAATATGAAGACAACGAAGTAGAGATTGTTGATATCAATGCAATTATCCAAATATTATGGGATCGAATAAAAAAACCAGCCGCTGGCAAAAAATCAACTATAAAATTGGAAAAAATGCTGCGACATGAAAACACGATTCTTGGGATTTTAAAACTACGTGAGCTCACAGAGTTTGTAACCAGAAATAGAGACTATGTTTTTGAATCAAATATTAGACAGTGGATGCAGTTCAAAACTTCTGTGAATAAAGGATTACGTGAAACTCTTCAAACTGATCCTGACAAATTCTTCTATTATAATAATGGAATTACTATAGTGGTAAGTGAATTTGAAGAACTAGGAGAGAATAAACTCTTGTTACACACTCCACAAATTGTTAATGGTGCCCAAACATCAAATTCAATTTTAGATCATGCAAAGCGTACACGAAATATGACAGGGAGTATGACTGTTACAATAATTAGGGCAGATGATGAACAAGACCAAAACAACATTACAAAATACAGAAATTCACAGAATTCTGTTAGAGGTAAAGATCTTGTTTCATTAATGGATTTTCATAAATCAATTAAATCTCAACTAAAAAACCACTGCTATTTTTATGAAATTCAAGCAGGTTCTTTTGATTGTAAAACTAAATCTGAACAAGCTGAATTTGATGGCGATTTTACTTACAATAATTACCTACCAAATAATCACAAAAAAGTAATCGTTGCTAAAGATGCTATTCAGGCTTTGGTGGCCGGTATAGAACAAAGACCGACTGAAGCATATAGTTCTCCAGCACAATTTTTGCCTAGAGGTCGCAAATATGATGAAGTGTTCAATGAAAATTTGAAAGATGATTACAAACTTTTGCTTTATCCTTATTTTGTAAAGGAATTCGCTAAGAAGGCCTTAAGATATGGAAAGAGGGGAGAACACAAAACGAAAAGATATGCCACCTTATTTTATGTGGCCGTATACTTTAGAATATTAAATAAAAAAATACTAGAAACTAAAGGCGACTTTAAGCTGGATATACACAAATTAGAGCCTGTTTTTCGGAGTTTTAAGTTAAATTCTAGGATTCTTAAACTCGCAGATGTTGTCGTGACAAAATTTCTAGAAGACACCGCGGTGGATGATGAAATTGAACTTGCAAATACAAAACATAATTTCTTTTCTCATCATGTTTGGAATGACGCAATGCTTCGTGTGATAGACAAGAAAATAAAACAAGAAGAAGAAGAAATTGATTCTATTAAAAAATTAGTTGGAAATCTTCTATAATTATCTTTTACAACAATGGTAGAAAATCTAACCAAGTAAAAATTGCAGGAGGTTTACTATGGCCAGACTTTCTACCTTATTTTCAATAATTGACTGTTCTATTTAACATAATTTTTGGAATAGTAAGAAAAACGACAAGAAATCTAAAATGATTTTTATATAGATTATGAAAAATGTTGTCACATTGGTTTCACAGGAAAAGTGTACACTTTGTAAAAGTACTCTTGAATATAGGTATCTTCCTATGAAAGAGTGGAAAATTGAAGGATCCTTGTGTGGAAAATGTTATTCAAAGAAAATTTTTGAACATTACCCAGGTGAACACCCAAGGGTAAATCTTGATAAAACAGATTAGGTTATTGTTCTTTTTTGTTGTATTTGTTAATATAAAGACAATTCCAGGTTAATGGATCATCTTTCACTTGATCTTCCTGAAGAAATTTGATATCAGTTACAGTTTTTTTCTTTTTTAAAAGATTTACTTGAAAGCTTTCAAATTTTTTGCAATTACAATCTTCATAAAAACATTCATCATTATCTTCTGAATCATCGTGATCCTCCATAATATGACCACAATTACATACCGCATCTTCATTAACATCCTTTTTGAATTTTTTTGAATAAACACCTAATCTTAAGTATGCTTCACCCCCATGACCATTTTTAAAACGTTCATAGTTTTCTGATTTCTTTAAAACTTTGAACAATGATGAGTTTCTATCTGGTCGCTGTGATTCTGCGCCCATTATGAACCAATAATAATTGCCAGTTTCGACAAACCGAATTTTTATAGTCGAATCATTCCACCAACGAATTGTTTCGTACCAAAGATCAACAGCTTCCTTTCTGTCATGAAATAGTGGCACTAGATTCATTCGAAGATCATAATACCGATATGCTACACCGATAAACTCGTTGAACCATGGGATCGATGACTGGGTTGACAACGCTCCAATCGAGTCGGATTAATATTTAGTTGTTCTAAATGATTGGTAATACCCTTATATCATGGTGTTTTTCTGATAATTGTATGGTTATCTATAGGACTAGTATACAGATAGTGGCAGATCTATTAATGGCTACTGAGCAATGCGGTCAAGAGGGAATAAAGGTCACCTCACTGCTAACAAAAGCGAATCTTTCACATTCAAGATTAGCAAAATTTGTCGGCAATTTGACGGGAGCAGGTTTGATTAATAGAATAGAATACGATAGCAAGCACACATTTATTCTTACTCCAAAAGGAAGACAGTATTTAGAATCCTATAAAAAATTCTCAGACATTGCAGAATCTTTTGGTCTAGAATTATAAAATTATTTTTTAAATTTACGTCCTTTTCGTCTTAATTCTTTTTGTTCTTTCCTACTTTTCCATGAACTATACACTATAACAATAATTGCTCCAGCCACCATCGAGTAAAATAGTCCTGGAAGAAAAGGAACTCTAGTAATTGCGATACCCATTCCAGCGATCAAAAACATCAAAACAATTAGAAGGTATTTATCCATGTGCCGGATTGATAACAAAATAATATATCTTTTTGAATGATTTCGCGCCAGACTAAGTAGGTATGATAAAGATTCTAGAATTGATTGGATTTGCTTTAGTTGCAATAATGTTCATCTCTTTCGTTGGATTTATCCCGGGGCAGAAATCTGGATTTTCACTACTTTTCTGGGGATGTGCTGTTGGTACATTAGCAATAATCATCTATAGAAAAAAGAAAAGAAAGGAAAAAGAATCAACATAATTTTCCTTTGTTAATTTCCTAAACATTTTTCAAATACATACTAGGTTTTAAGAATTCTAGTTGAAAAGATCGACAGATCTATAAAGGAGTTTTCTAGTTAGTAACGAGAGAACATGACGGATAAGATGGCAGAATGGTGGAAAGGACTTAGTGAAGATTTGCAAGTTGACATTGAAACGATTGATATAGATAACTTTTAAGATTTTTTGTATCTTTTTTGTTTTTGGAATTTAAAGCCTCGGGTGGGATCTGAACCCACGGCCTAACGCTTACGAGGCGTTCGCTCTACCAGGCTGAGCTATCGAGGCACGTCTCGGTAATGCAGTCAGAGTTTATAAAAAGCCTTTCTGGTTTTGATCAAAATGAAAAAATCTATCTCTGGCATTAGAGGCATTATTGGAGATGATTTAACATTAAAGGATGTTTTAAAATTTTGTAATAATTTTTCAGCTTTGATAAAATCAAAAAAATGTGTTATTGCAAATGACACGAGACCTTCTGCAAATATGCTCAGGGAAACTGCAATTGCTTCAATGATACAAAATGGGATTGATATTTTTAATTTAGGCATGTCCCCAACACCTGTTGTTTTTAGAGAAGCAAGAAATTATGGTGCAGGTTTGGTAATTACATCATCCCATAATCCGATAGAATGGAATGGTTTAAAATTCATAGTTAATGGCAGGGGTATTAACGAACAAGAATTAAAAGTAGTGATAAACGATCAATCTTTGCCAAAATCAAAAATTGGTAAAGAAACTCAGATTGTTTCAGATTATGTAGATGAGGCAGCCAAACTGGTTGGCAATTTAAAAAATTCTCCCAAGGTTGTTGTAGATATTGGTGGTGGCGCTGCAAAATTTGTTGCTCCTGCACTTTTAGAAAAAATTGGTTGTAAGATACAGGTGATTAATGCAGATATTACAAATTCCTCAAGAGGACCAGATCCTACTACAGACAAGCTTTTTGATTTGATAACAAAATCGCAGAAAAATGATCTTGGATTTGCATATGATTTGGATGGGGACCGCTTGGTGATTGTAAAAGATGGGAAAAAACAATCTCCCGATGTAACTATAGGACTTGGAGCTGCAAAAGTTTTGGAATTAGGTTATAAAAAATTTGTTCTAAGTACTGATACCAGTATTTCTATTGAAAAAATCATCAAGGAAAGAGGAGGAGAGGTCCATAGATCAAAAGTTGGTGAAGCTAATGTTATTGATTTAGTTTTAAAAATTAAAGCCCATGTAGGAGGCGAGGGAAGTAGTGGTGGTTTTATTTTACCGGAATTCAATTACTGTAGAGATGCTATACTAACTAGTGGACTAATTGCTTCGATGGTGGGAAGTGAAATTTTCAATGAAGTATTAACTTTCATGGGAAACTACCATATGTTAAGAGATAAGCTCGAAATTGATTCGCAATTCCATGATAAAATAATAGAATTACTTCATGATAGAATTAAATCAGAATGCAGTGAAATTTCTATTCTTGATGGAATTAAAGGAAAAATAGATGAAGATAGTTGGATATTAGTTAGAAAATCAAATACCGAAGATGTCATAAGAGTTTCTGCGGAATCAAATGATTTTGAAAAATGTAAAAAAATATTACAACATACTAAAGAATTAGTGAAACAAAGTTATGAACAAGTTAAGTGAGGCCCAAATTATCAAAATATTTCAAAGTGGATTAAAAAAAGGAAAATTTGTTTCTGAAGATGTTGAGGTTTTTAATCTTGGAAAAACGAAATGCGTGGTAAATATAGATACTCTTGTTGAAAGTACGGACATTCCGCCTCGATCTAGAATTTCGCACACTATAAGAAAAAGCATAATTGCTTGTGTAAGTGATTTTGCAGCAAAGGGAGTGAAACCTTCATTTGGCGTAATCTCTGTCATAATTCCACGAAATTATTCAAAATTAAAAATTAAGCAGTTAAGCAAGGCATTGGGAACTACTGCTAAAAAATTAGATTTTAAAATTTTGGGAGGTGACACAAATGAAGGAAAAGAATTGGTAATACAAGTTTCTCTTGTTGGATTTAGTAAAAAGATCATACTAAGAAAAGGGGCAAAAAGTGGAGATGTGATTTTTGTTACTGGGCCATTTGGATATTCTGCAGCTGGTTTAAGAATTCTTCTTGACAAGAAAAAAGCCAAAAAGAAGTTTGCAAAAAGAGCTAAATTGGCTTTTTCAAAACCTAAATCCAAACTAAAATTTGGATTAAAAGCAAAAAAATATTTTTCATCATCAATGGATTCAAGTGATGGTCTATCGACTACTTTGAATGAACTTTCAAGGCAAAGTAAAGGCCGATTCGTCATAACAAAGGCACCAAGTAATTCTGATATTGTTGAATTTGCAAATTCTAACAAACTAAGTCTTTATGAACTAATTTTCAATGGGGGTGAAGAATATGAGATTGTTTTTACTTCTTCTCCAAAAAATAGGACGAAACTGACTAAACTTGCTAGAAAACTAAAAGTTCCTTTAATAGAGATTGGGCATGTTACAAAAGGCAAAGGTGTGGTTTTTCTTCATAATGGAAAAACTACTAGAATAAAAGATTCTGGCTGGCAACATTTCAGAAGTTAATATTTTAAATAGACTTTAGAAATTTCAATTAAATCCTCTATCAAAAATTCTAAAATTTCGCAACAATCTATTACTAGATTACTGTAAACACTATTTTGAAAATTTAAAATTCTAATTGGATTGCTAGACAGTATAAGGAAAAAAAATAGACACGGTTTCTTTTATGAACACAAAATAAGTTTATTCAATGGCTACAAAAAGCAACAAGATTACTGATCTAACACCTGTTGATTATGATAATATCCGAAGTGAGATTGAAAAGGCATCAATCAGATACATGCAATAGACTCGGAACGTAAAATTGCAACGAATCATAACGTACGATTAGCGCTAGCCATAATCAGGTTCTTTCTTTTTTTACATTTGATACGAACTGTAAATGCTCCGACAACTCACCTTCATGTCATAACGCTAGTCATAACGGAAAATTCACGCACAGAAGGGGGAGGATTGCTTTTTTACTCCTTGTCAATGAATTTGTAAGTACTTACAAAAGTTTGTCTAAAAAAGTGTTTGATCATGGTTCACACACACTAATCCAGCAATTTATCTTAAGAATTTGAGATTAACCCTTGAAAAAACTAAGACTAATGTTTTTTAAACCCATCAAGGTGTGTGAAAACGTTGCCTGAAACTGAAGTGAATACAGAAGCAAAAAAACCTCCAAAATCAGAAGAGGGTGAATCAAAGTCCGAAACTAAAACTGAATCCAAACCAGAAACTAAAAAGGAAGAACCAGAAAAATGGGGAATTGCCCATATTTTCAGTAGTTTCAATAACACAATTATTCACATGACAGATTTGACTGGTGCTGAAACTGTGGCAGTCAGTTCTGGAGGCATACATGTTAATGCTGATAGATATGAATCCTCACCATTCGCAGCAATGAAAGCAGCTAAAGCAGTAGTGGAGGCTGCAAGGACAAAAGGCTTTACTAATATACACATTAGGGTAAGAGCAGTTGGAGGAGTAGGTTCTAGAGTTCCCGGACCAGGAGCTCAAGCTGCTATTAGAGCTCTAGTAAGAGGGGGATTCAAAATTGGTCGCATTGATGATGTTACTCCTATACCTCACGATACCACTAGAAAAAAAGGTGGTAAAAGAGGAAGGAGAGTTTAGGATTCTATTAGTTTTAATTTAATTTTGAATTCTCGTGTTTGAAAAAAGTCAGACATAAAGTTTGTAAATTTCGCTTTGTTTTTCCCCTATACTTTTGGATCATGCTAAAAAAAAATTTTCAATACTGTAATTAAAGTCGGATTTTAATAATAATTGAAAAAAAATCCCGCCAAATTTTGACACAGGTTTACTTAGCAAATAGCCTTCAGATATCTCACAAGTGGTTTGAAGATGCGATAGGGCTTTTTTAATTTGAAGAATATCATTGTCGTAGTTAGTTGTAGCAATTTCAAGAATTATGGCCATTATTAATTATCTGTTTGATTTGTAGGTTCAGAACTTGAATATTTTACACTTAGCTTCTCCGAAAGTGAAACAAATTTTCCATCTTCTTCAATGCTAATTTTTGTCTTTACTCTTACGTTGAGACCTACAGATCTAAACAGAAGTAAAAGTTTACCACCATCCATCTGTTCATTAACCTCACCAGCGGAAATAAGTTCTGATAATTTTTCAACGACGATTTTAGTTTCGTTTGGAAATTGTGATTCAGCATTTTGAAGTACTTCTAGCCCTCTATAACCTAATCTACTTGCAAGAATGTCACGTGGTTTTAGTTCTTCGTCTGGCTGTTCCTTCTGTGAAGCCAAAAGTTTCTCTTGTTTTTGTTTAAACAAAATATTTTTCTGCATTTCAGCTAATCGCCTTTCCTTTAATTTTTCTAATTCTTTATCATTGTCACTCAACCCTTAATCACACCTATAGGAATAAGTTTGGCAACCTTGGTGGCAATTCCTAATTCATGAGAGACATGAACTACTGCATCAACATCCTTGTAGGCTTGAGGAGTTTCCTCAACTATGCCATCTCTAGTAAGAGATTTTATAAAAATTCCCTTATCACTCAACGATTTTTTTACTTGGGATTCAGTAAAACTTTTTCTTGCCTTTGTTCTAGACATCGTTCTTCCTGCACCATGGGCTGTTGAACCAAAAGTTAGATTCATTGAGTTTGGTTGGCCAAGTAAAATCCAACTTGCAGTGCCCATGGACCCTGGAATAAATACGGGTTGTCCTAAATCTCTGTATTTTTTTGGAACTTCATCTCTATTTGCTGGAAAGGCGCGAGTAGCTCCTTTTCTATGAACCACAACAGATCTTTCCTTTCCCTCAATTTTGTGATTTTCCACCTTTGCAATGTTGTGTGCAACATCATACACTAAATTCATTTCAAGATCTGATTCTGATTGTTTGAGTACACGTTCAAATGATTTTCTTGTCCAATGAGTGATCATGTGCCTATTACACCATGCAAAATTTAGTGCTGAGAACATTGCCTTTCTATAAGATTCTCCCTCTTCAGAGGTATTTGGAACACAAGCTAACTCTCTATCAGCTAATTCAATGTTGTACTTTGCCAATGCTCTTTCGGAAGTTCTTAGATAATCACTGCATATTTGATGGCCAAAACCTCTAGAACCACAATGAATAAGAATTGTGATGTGCCCTTTTTCAATTCCCATTCTTTTTGCAGCTTCTTCGTCATGTACTTCTTCAACACGTTGTATTTCAAGGAAATGATTTCCTGAACCTAAGCTACCAAGTTGTGGTGCACCTCTTTTTCTTGCTCTATCTGAAACCTTGTTTGGATCAGCATTTTCCATTTGACCAGATTCTTCACATGCTTCGGCATCTTCAGATGTTCCATATCCATTGTCTATGGCCCATTGAACTCCTCTAACTAAAACTTCATCAAGTTGTGATTGACTAAGCCTTATAGTTCCTTTTGAACCCACTCCTGATGGAATTGAATTGAAAAGATCGGTTACAAGTTCCTTAATTTGTGGTCGTACATCTGATTCCATCAAATTTGTTCGAACAAGTCTAACTCCGCAGTTAATATCATAACCTACTCCTCCAGGACTAATCATTCCTTCTTTTGCATCCATGGCAGCAACACATCCCACTGGGAACCCATATCCTTCATGACCATCTGGCAACACAACTGTATGCCCAACAATTCCTGGCATGGATGCAACATTTGTTGCCTGCCAAATTGTCCTATCAGCTGTCATTTTAGTAAGAAGAGATTCATTTGCAAAAATTCTAATAGGAACCTTCATGCCATTTGTGGAATCAGGTTCTATTATGTACTCCATCTCACCAATTTTTTTTGGAGACGTTGTAGACATTATGAACGGTAAAAAACCATGTTTAGATAATTTAAATCATAAGTTGAAGGAGGAATTTCAAATCTGAATCGATAAGTGTTCTTATAATTTTCAGTTCGCATCAATTGTAAAAAAAGAAAATAAGAAATAATAGTTTCCTAAATTCTTGGAATTACCCTAGATTTTGCACCACATTCTGGACATTTGCTTTTATAGTTATTATAAGACTGTCAATCATCTATCTCGCTTTAATTTTTTCATTATAATCCAAAAATACTAGCAATTTGAGCCATAAGACCAGTCAATGTTGCCCATAAATCGAACATGCTTGGAATATGGTTTCAAGGAATAAAAAAGAAAGTATGTTTTAATCAAACAACATTTCATACATTTGATACGAACTGTAAACTTTTCCAACAACTCACACCATCCATCATAACGTGAGTCATGGTTGATTTTTTGTGCGTAGGATGAGGGGAAGGTTTTCCCTTTTTTCTCTTTGTCGATGAATTCGTTAAGACTTTGGTTTAATAAGTAACTATGATGGTAAAAACCATACTCAACACTATCTTATTAGGCACAAAATAGGCATAAAATCCAGTGGTTTCAAGCTCACAAGACATCAGAAAGGCAATTGAAGCTAAATGGAACGAGTACCTCTCAAAGTATGGGAATCTTTTTTCATCAGATTCTTTGAGTGGAACAAGCCCCCCTTCTGTTTTTGTTGGTTCGTATAACTATCCCAAAGTGAATGTCGGTCCAATGGTTCCACCAATTCATGGAGATACCAGTCTTTTAGATACTCCTGAAAAATGGATTGGAAAAACACTAGAGGAAATAGTAAACTATCGTCTAAACCTGGTTCGAGGAATCCAAAAGGTTCCAGTAAGTGATCCTTCTGGCAGATACATTGAGAATTTGCAAGAGCTTGCAATGTCCGAAACTGCAACAGATTCAGACATCCGGTTTTACAAGGCCACTTCCCCTGTTGGGTTGCTTGATGGTTATAGTGCTCCATTTGGACCAATTGGGGAGATAAAGAGTGTCAAGTTTTCAAGCTCGCCATCTCAAAGACAAATTGAAAAAGTGTATTATGACAGGGACCTTTTAGCATCAGATGCTGTTTTAAAGCTGTACAATTCTGGAATAGAGATTTCACAGATTCAAAAATGCTTTTCGATTGGAATGATGGGAAAGAAAAGAAAACTTGTTCCTACACGATGGAGCATTACTGCAACTGATGATATTATATCAAAGTCATTGATTGATGAGACTCTTGATTATCCCTTAATTGACGGTGTCAGGGTTTTTCATTTTGAGCATATGGGTAATCTTTTTTCTGTGATACTATTTCCGTACAGGTGGCTATATGAAATGATAGAGGCATGGTATTCAAAAGGAGTATTGGGATTTGGTTCTGATCATGAGGATGCGCGAGGAATTGATCATCCGCCTGAAATAGCTGGTGCTTACTTTGCAGCAAAGCTAGCTGTTGGGGAATATCTTGTAAGGAACCAGATTCAATCAGGAGCCTTGGTTTTGCGAGAGATAAGACCAGAATATGCAATACCTATTGGGGTTTGGCAGATTCGTGAAGGAGTACGAGAAGCTATGAAGCAAAAGCCTGTTTTAGCTGATAGCTTTGGGAATGCTCTTGATGTTGCAGCTAAACCCATGAGTATTAGTACAAAAGAATGGCTTTCTCATGGTTTTATTTTGAAATTAATGAGACAAAAGAGAATCTCTGATTTCTTTTAGATTGATTCTACAAATCATTGATAAATTAATAATTAATTTTAGGCTGTTCTATTTTAGGCCAAGTTTTGTTTAAAGTAATTTAATTCAATTAGCTTATTTTCCTTTTTTATACAAATTAACATTTGATACGAACTGTTAACGTGAATTATGTTCAAAGTATTTAAAGAAAAAGCTAGGATAGTTTTTATTTCATCAGATGATATATTTTGTAATGGTAGATGCTGAAGTTGCAAAAGATCAAGGCCTTTCCTCAGGAAAGGATTATGCTGGAGATGCAAAGTTCAAACCTATAAAAGTAGAATGGGAAGTTACAGATGTAAAGACAGATGAAGCCGAGTACTATGTCAACGAAATTACAAATCAATATGCAGATCTTGTTATACAGAATGCAAACATTGGTGCCAACAAAATATCCTTTGAAATAGGCTCACCCAGTATGGATGATATTACGACAGAAGATATCACACAAAGACTGAAAGAATTCTTAGAGATGAATATCCCACCCTTTAATTATAAAGATATGAAGGTGCAGTAAACACCCACCCCCCCCTTTTTTGTGATTTTCATGATATACTCATTTTGATTTTGAACTAATCACCCACATTTTTATTCTATGAGAACAAAAATAAAATATGGATAGCTGTGATACCAGAACACGAGCTTATAAGAATGGAAAAACCTTCAGCCAGTGCGAAGAAATTGCCGAATCTATGAATGTGCAAATAAAAAATGAGATTGATAAGAAAAGCAAAGTGTTATGGGATGAGCTTTTAGAAAAAGTAGATCATGACGAACTCGTTTACAAGCTTACATTGAAATATCTCAGACGCGATGGTTATGATATAGGAGATTGGAAACATGCTGAAATTAGAAAGCTTTCAGTGTAATTGTAAGAAATGCTATTGCTTCAATTCGGTTTTTGAGCAAAACAAAATGTGCGCTGAATGTCTCTTTGGCATACATGAGGGAATAAAAAACTAATTCATGGCTGAAAATAATCCTAAGATCAGCTAAATGATTTGTTTAACAAATTCAAAATTTTAACAACCAAACTTTTTTGCCCAGGATTCAGATGAAAACTCACTAACATCACAAAATCCAGTCAGCATTATGGCATGATCGTTTTCCAAAAGCTGCTCATTTAGGTTCATGCCAGAGCATGTAACCTTTGCAATTATTCTGCCATATTTGTCGATGATCTGTCCATCATCCTGATCAACAAGAACGCTTGATCCAACCGGACAAAGACGCCTTGTAAAATCAGTAGCCTCGACAAATCCTGGTTGATTAATTTCAGGTGTATCAACAAGAGCCAGTCTTATCTTTTTTCCTAAAACATGAATTGTATCACCATCAATGATTTTTGTTACATCGCCTGTCATGCACATGGCAGCTCCTTTGCAGTCTGTTTTTTCATTTACATTTTGTATTGGACGGCCAACTGGAAACGTGGTTTCATAGGTATATTCATCTGAAATCTCTTGCGGTTCTATGATACCGGGTAGAAAATTTGTAGAAAATACGATTAGTACTGCTGCTGCAATCATTCCCAGAATTAGCTTTTTGTTTTTCACTTTATTTTAGGGTAAAATGGATCATAAAAGGTAGTAGATTATTTGGGATTTGATAATTTCTTTGCTTTTTTAAATATCAAATTCCACTGATTCCAAACCAGTCTACCTGTGTTTGTGTTTTGCCTGCTAGGATGATACGAGCAGATGATGAATCTGGTTTCATGCTTAAACATATGCCCGTGAGAAAATTTTTGCCCCTTTATTGCCAAAATTCTGCAAACACTGGTAAATGCAATTCTTCCCAGACAAATTATTATTTTCACGTTTTCAAGAATCAAAAGTTCTTTTTTCAAAAAAGCTGAACAATTTTCTAATTCACTGTTTAGGGGCTTGTTTTGTGGCGGAGCACAACGAATCACGGCTGTAATGTAGGTATCAATTAAAGAAAAACCATCACCAATATGAGTGCTAGTTGGTTGGGTTGCAAACCCATTTTGATATAGTGCCTTTGCAATCCAGTCCCCTGATGAATCACCAGTAAACATTCTACCTGTTCTATTTCCACCATGTGCAGCTGGTGCCAAACCCACAATCAGAATTTTAGCGTTAATATCCCCAAAACCAGGCAGTGGTTTGCCCCAATATTTTTGATCCTTGAATCGCTTTACTTTGGTTTTTGAAATTTCCTTAATGTATGAATTTAGCCTTGGACATTTTTTGCATTTGATTATTTTTTTGTTTATGGTTTTTAGGGAATGGGATTTTTTCAATCTCATACTTTTCTATTAAAGCATCTAAATAGATTAAAAAAGTGAATTCAACCCCCCAATAGATATCTAGTAAATCAGTTCGTATCAAATGTTAACGAGATTTTTCAAGTTTATCTAATCGTTTCTCAATTTCAAATAGCTTGTTAATAATGATAATGTGAGTTTTTTTGGCATCGATTCCCACTGGACTATCTTTGCTACTGATGACTTTTCCAATCTGAATCTTTTTATAATTCTCAACTTCTAGATTCATTTCTTCATTTATAAGATTCAATAGTTAAAATATACTTTGTTTTTTCTTAATTTCAGGAATTTTTCAGATTCACCATATCAAGGCTAGTAGTGCAAGAAAACTATAGAGTTTGCTTGTATTTTTTTATCTCGTCCTCTGATAATGTTTTAATCATTCTCAGAGGATTTACCAGGTCATCAATTATTTCATAGAGTATTCCATCACCATCATCTAATTCAACAACTAATTTGTCGCCTGATTTTACAACAAACATGTCCTTTTTCTTTAATTTTGTAATCTGTTCAACTCCCTCCGGCAATATCTCAAACATTTTGAGTAGTTTTTCCTCTTTTCTTAACTGTGACATCATAATGTATCCCTTTTTTCTAATCATCTCAAGGGCTTGTTGTACGGCGGGAATGTATTCCTCAAGATACCTCGCGCATTCGATATCTGCTAGTGGTTTGACACGTAATAATTTCAACAAATTCAACCACAAGGGAGATTCGATGTCCCAAAATGTATTAATTCCATTTTTTGTTAAAACAAACAATCCTTCCTTGTTTTTGGTAAGCAGATTTTTTTCTTGCATGGAAGCAAACTTGTCTACAAGCTCCCATATTCCAGGAGTGAAAACGTCTTGTTGGCTAACAGCTTCAGGACTGATGCCATTTTTAGATTTTTTAGCCTGATACAAGATTTCTAAATCCATGTAATCAAGCTCGGACAATTATCATCACTTTTCTATTTACAGATTATGATTTTTGAACTTTTTAAATTCATTAAAACCACTTTAAACTAGTATTATAGTAATAATATTATGGCCAAATTAAGAAAGACTGGCACCGATTTGTTTGATTATTCACAGCTAAAAGATTACTTGGCTCTCTAGCTGATTAGTATTTCAAAGCAAATTTGGTGGCAGGAAAGAAAAATGACAAATTTATGGGTACAAACAAACATTAATTCTAAATCAAACGAATACTGGTATATAGATTACAAAAAAGGAACTGCAAAAAAGACCAATCAAAGACCAAGTTTTGAAAGCATTAGAAAATGGAATGGAACTATACAAAGTTTTTTTGACAGCAAAGGTGTCAAAATAGTTAAAGAAGATGAAAATACTGTAAGATTTGAAAATATTTTATGAAATATGACAATGACTTTTGGACAAAGTATGCCAATACAAATGATTCTAATTACAACGAGGAATTTTCGAAATTCATCTGTGACCTGGCTCTTTCACTAAGGGCTCAAACTGTTCTTGAGGTAGGCTGTGGTACAGGAAATGATCTAAGAGCATTTCCTGAGAATTTTGATGTTCATGGACTTGATCTCAATGATCATGCGCTAGAAAAAGCAAAACAGAAACTTGGTTCATTCAAGTTCAAAAAAGGCTCTATTCTTGAATTGCCATATGAAAATTCTTCATTTGATTTGGTTTTCACTCACAAGGTTTTGAATTACATTGATGATAATGATATGCTAGATGCAATAAGTGAATTATTTCGGGTTTCAAGAAAATACATTGTAAATTTTGAATTGTTTGGCGAGGATGAAGATCTAATTAGTCCTGACGGCAAATCTAGATATAGAAACTTGTACAAAAGATGGTTAGATTTCAAAGTAAAGATAATCAGCAACGTTGACATGCATGAAGAAATTGATCCTGAAAAATCTCGATTTAATTTACTCAAAAAATTATGAAGTTGGGAACATTCAAAGCATTAATCATCGGTGAAAAACAAATGAAAGGCAAAGACACAGGATTTGATTCTGCATATTACAAGAAAAAAAGACGAAAAAAGATAGCAAAGAAAAGCTCCACAATAAAGCAAAAATAATCTACTAACCTTTTATTGACCCATCAAACTGAAAAAAACAAAGTGAAAAACAAAAACCTCTATATCGCAATCGCAATTGTATCCAGCCCGATTCTGTTTGCTCTTGTAGCATTTCCAGATACATTCAGCCTGAGCTGGAACCAGGGACGGGGAGGATTTCTCTTTGCACTGGCATTTATTGTAGCAGAACTAGTAGGCCTAAAGTTTGTAATCTCAAAAAAGAGGCTCCTAGTTGTGATTCCTTTGGCAGCTCTAGTAATTGTATATCTCGTTTCACTGGAATTTGGATTACGAGAATACATTGAACAGGGAGCCGAAGTTTACAACATACAGCTAATCTTATCATGGACCTGGATGTGGGACTTTATCATAATGACAATATTTGTCATTGCAGCTCTTTCTATTTACTTTGGAAAAAAATGGATTCGAATAGGACCGGCGGGGCCAATCTTTCTTGGAGGAAGCGCAATAATTTTATCACTTGATGCCTTTTTCCCTTACGATTCACTAGGACCATTACAATACTTTGTTCCATATCTTGTAGATCTTAATGTTTGGCTAGTAACTCTATTTGATTTGGGTGAAGCTACTGCACGAGGCAATATTATGTTTCTTAGAGGAGATCATGGGCCATTTGTGTTGCAGGTGTTTTGGCCATCCGCAGGTGTTCACAGCATCATCATTTTTTCACTTGTAATGATGGCATTTTTGCTCAAAATGAACATTCCAAGAAACAGAAAGGCCGTATACTTTGGACTAGGAATCTTGGGAACAATCACAGTAAATGTAATTCGAATTTTTGCGCTTTCAGCTTATGCACTAAAGGTTACCACAAATGCTGCCAAATGGGAAGAGTTTCATTCAGTGGCTGGCGAGATAATGTTTCTGCCATGGCTTTTCATATTTTTGCTGATAGTTATGACTATAGAGACTAGGCGAATAAAAAAAAATGAAGCTGTTACAAAGCAACAAAATTAGTATTTCGTATCAAATGTAAATCAAAGTCATCAGTTGTTGTGAACTAGTTATTATGGATGAAATGAATAATCATACTGATGAGGGCGTTATTTCAGCTAAGTACAAGAAAATATGAAGAAGAAATCAAGTTAGTGAAAAAAGCAATGCAAGAACTTGAAAGTATTTGCAAAGTAAAAAATGGTTTTGAAATAAGTGAGTCGTTTACAAAGGCTGGATGGACTTTTTTTAACATTCAGATAAGCTCAGAAATGTCCTACATAATCGAAAAGTCGGGTATGATGGAAGGAGCATTGGGATTTAGAATAGGTGAACAACTCAAGAATTATTTGGGACATTTTTTTGAATCAAAGGGAAGCCAGGTAAGAATTAAAAAAATCAATTATTAGTTTTTAGTTTGTGTAAGATGTAAACCAAAAACCCAAAATGTCTATAGAATAGTTTTAATGAAACAAACTTTCCAAATTTGAAAGTTTGTGTAACATGATCATCTGACACAACATCATCATTAAATACAAAGCTGCTATAGTAATATAATTGGGCATTTGGGCTAGAACTACTCTAATAACTGAAATCAGTGCTGTGATCAAAAATGTAGCTGATGCTGGACGTGACCATCTACATAATGATGAGATAGAGTATATACAAAAAATTACTAATTTACTAGTCGATGATTATGCGAAAGAGTTAGCTCAGAATCAAAAAAAAGTGCAGTATTTACAAACCTCACTAAAATAAAACATGCCCATTATGATGGCACAGAAGGTGTAATGCAATTAATTAAGAATTGATTGCTAAAGGACTAGATATAGATTCAGAAACAAGCATTTGTCATTAAATAGTACCTTATTGATCAGACACACTTCAAGCACAGAGTGGAAATTCTAGTAGAAATAATACGTGTTCCTTTTTAGGCATTAGAGTAAAGTGTATTCAGGTAAGTAGGACGATCTTTTGTTGTATTTGCCTACAACATAATGTGAACCTACTTGCCTGCCTTGAAACTTTCATCTCATTAATTGTAAAAAAGGATTCCCACCATTTCATTCATTAAATTCTAAATTACATTTGATAAGAACTTTCAACCTTTAGGTAATTCGGTTTCTCAAGTATGAACCGAAGTATCCTGAATCCTCAAAAATAGCTATCAATGCTACTTTGGCCCTTGACCTCTGACAGTTCTGATACCTTTACCCCCAGTCTTCTAACATCCAGTGTTTGATCAATTAATGCTTCTTGTAGAAGATGTTTTGATGTTTTTTCCAGCTCCTCGAGGCTAGAGGTTGGATTTCTTAGCATTTTTGATTTTGTTTTGCTTGACAAATCGGTTTGAACAAATTGGACTCCAACTGACTTGAACATCAGATTCTTTTTTAGAATTATTTCGTGAATCTCTTTACATAACTCCTCTAAACTTACTGCAAGAAAATCAAAATCTTTGGAATCTTTTTTCAAAGTAGATATCTTACTGTATTGAATGCGAGGTGGTCTGGGAGTTACTGGCTCCTCATCGATCCCTCTTGCGGAATTGTAGATGAAGGCTCCGGTTTTTCTTCCAAACTGTTGATTTAATGAAAAGATATCAAGTTTTTTTAATTCATCTATTTTTTCTAGATCCATTTCATTAAACCTCTCTTCGGTTTTTTTACCAATGCCAGGAATGTCTCTAATTTTTAATGGTTCCAAGAACACTTCGACCTTTTCAGGTGTAACAATTGTTAACCCATCAGGTTTTTTAAAATCAGACGCAATTTTTGAAACTAGCTTGTTTGGAGAAATTCCAATAGAGCAAGTAAGCTTTACCTTTTCACGTATTGTATTTTTAATTTGTTGAGCAAGATGACTTGCTCTTTTAAAATCTCCCTCAGTTTTTTTTGAAACATCCAGATATGCCTCATCACGCCCTACATACTCAAAAGTGTCTGCAAATCCTTCAATTATTTTCATAGCCTTCTCTGAAATATCAGAATAATAATCAAAATCAGTAGGAAGAAAAATTGAATCTGGTCTTTCCTCTAATCTTTTTTTAGCAAATCTTATTGGCATTCCAGACTTTACTCCAAATTTTCGTGCCATGTAATTTGCGGTCGCAATTGCACCACTCTCACCACCTCTATCAGAGTAAACACAAACAGCAACTGGTTTGGTTTTTAATTCTGGAGAGCGAATTTCTTCACATTGGGCATAAAAATAATCAAAATCAATATGAAAAATTACTCGTTGATCCATTGTATTGTATTATTAAAAAAACAATATTATGATATCGGGAGATTTATCTAAATATCATCTTGTTTCACTACCTTTGTGGATTACCCAGTAATTGCAGAAAAGGATGGAATAAAGATTAAACCTGAATATATGGAAAAGGAGAAACTATATCATTGCATTTTTCATGACAAGGTTTTACTGGTTTACAAAGATTACCAAGATTTTCTAAATTGCTATGAAATTGAGGAAAAAGAGTTAGTTGACAAGATAAAGGTATGTTCAAAAAATGATGAAATAGAAAAAATTTTTAAAGACTATATTGAACGTAAAAATCTTAAACATTAAATAAAACCCAATGAACTAACTGAATTTGTAGGAACAATGATTTGAGCGAGACTGAAAAAAAGCCGACAGATGCCGAAGAAATTTTCACAGAATTTCAAAAAACAAAGGAATCATCAAAGGAATCTGAGCAAACCCCAGAACCACAAACAGAATCACCTCCAGAACCACAAACAGAATCACCTCCAGAACCACAAACAGAATCACCTCCAGAACCACAAACAGAATCACCTCCAGAACCACAAACAGAATCACCTCCTGAACCAGAATCGGAACAAACCGTTGAGGACACAAAAGTGCAAGTTACACAGGAGGAACCAAAAACTGAAACACATGCAGAGAATGTGGCCAAAACTGAAGTGACTTCTGCTCGTTCTGAACGCAATGTTGTTTACGTTGGAATGAAACCACTCATGACTTATGTGACAGCTACATTGACACAATTAGCGATTCTACCAACCGTTACAATAAAGGCTAGAGGAAAAAAAATTACACATGCAGTGGATGTATCTCAAATGATTGTTAAAAGAATGAGCACTGCAGGCTTTCTAGTAAGTGATGTAAGGATATCTTCTGATTCTTTGACATCTCAAGATGGAAAACTACGTAAAGTCTCTACAATCGAAATTGACATCTCTAAAACCTAAGACGATAAGAAATCTTGTTGTGATAGTTATAGGAATTTCAATTGCGCTACTTTTTGGAATTGCTTGGGACTCATGCTCCGTTAAGCATATCCGCATACTGAATGATATTGAGCAATACCAGAAAACACTTGATCCTGAATTTTGTGAA
The DNA here is from genome assembly GCA_022564515.1 of Nitrososphaerota archaeon. Taxonomy (GTDB): domain Archaea; phylum Thermoproteota; class Nitrososphaeria; order Nitrososphaerales; family Nitrosopumilaceae; genus DRGT01. The sequence continues at coordinate 5,513 of JADFLH010000006.1, read as the reverse complement.
ACCATAGTTTTTCAAATAGATTCCTTCAATGATGAATGCGAAGCTGAAATTGAAATAATGGACTGTGGTTAGGACTTAGGCTTCAATCAAAAACGTTATTCCAAAATATACCAAAACTCCGCTTAAAATGATCATTAGAATTCTGTAGCTTTTGTTTGAGATCAATGATGAACTTTTTGAGGCAAGAAACGCTATTGTCCAAAGCCAAACAAAGTCCATCCATATGTGAAATAAGAACATCATCCCAATTCCCCAGAATGACCAAAGCTCCAAGGAATCTGAAATTAGCTTAAAACCTATTGTAAACCACCAAATTAAAAAAAATGGATTTAATGCACTGAGTAAAATTCCAGCTAAAAGAGAACTATGTTTTGCAGCAAAAACGGAATCTGTTCTTTGCTTAAACACTGTCCTTAGTTGCAGACCTGCAAATGCAAATAGACCAATGCTACCAATAATTCCAATAGCTCCCCTTGATTCAGGTAATGATTCCAAAGATAAGGCACCAATTCCAAGAAGAAAAACTAATGGGAACTCAACAATTGTATGACCACATGCCATTTTTAGGCCAGCTTTTGCCCCATCTCTTAGACCATAGAAAATGTTAGCTGCAAATAAAGGTCCAGGTGACATAACTCCTGACGCAGAAATTAAAATTACCATTGCTGCAAATGCTAGAATTTCTTCCATATCGTTTCACCTTTTCTCAGGTATTGGTGTGAAAAAAGCTTCTAGTTAGAAAGGTGTTGTTTTTACCTATACATAGAGTCCTTGAGGCGTTTGGTCTCTTTATGAGCTTCCTTTATGTCATGTTCAGCTCGCTCTGCTTCTTTATGAAGCATTGAAATATCACAAGAAATTCCCGGCAAAAGTTTTGACATTGCAAGACACAGCTGTGCACTGGCTTTAAAGTCAGGACCTGTTGCCACAGAATTGAATAGTATCACTGCCACGTTTTGGTTATTCATCATGCCTTCATTTAGAAGCACACCTGGAATGCCCGGAATTGTTCCTTGATCTATTAGTGCAAAACCTACATCGGTTAGTTTCTTTTGTGCTTCTTCTGTACTTGCAGCAACTAACACTTTTTCACTATCATCTTTTGACTTTACTGCTACGCCACTAATGATGAGTGAAATTTTGTGTTCTTTTGCCCAACTTAACATTTTACGGGCCACTACTCTATGTAATGATTCATTGACAGTAAGATATGAAGAAAAAATTGCAACCTTCAAACTTGGATTTACAAAAATTCTTGTAGGATAGTTTGGTTTTCCATTCTTGATTAAACTGACTGGTGGAAAAGCATCTGAATCAATGATTCCAACTAACTCAAATTGTGAAGTGTGAATGATTGATTCAGTTGCAATTGCTTCAGTGAAACCTACGGATGGAAATCCATCGATTAGATATCCGCCTTCTATGGAAATTGGTTTAAATTCTTTAATCCTAATCTCTGGAAGCATTCCTACAATATTTTAAGTTCAGTGCATAATAGTTTATAGTGATTTTCTCAATACTCACAAAAAAGATACTAAATTCGATTTAAAAAACAATCAAGTTTTTGATTCATACGTGGTCTTCGTCTTCCTTTGGATCTTGTGACTCTTTCATCTTGCGAGAACACTCTAGCACTTCTTCTGGTGTATGCCTAGCTTTGGGTTTTTTGCAGATGGGGCATATTTCATCTGGCCCTCCAGCCTTGGGTTGTTCTGTCATCATATGCTTCTACTACCAACGAGTTATTTTTATTAATTTTTTAAAAATCTTATTAATCAGAAAAATTTCATGGATTTGGACAATCGGTTATTTTTGAGTATGAAAATGTATCATATGGCAAAGCTACGATCCAGTGATTACGGATTTGAATGAAATTATGTGAGTACAATCAAAGTCTTTGGAATTTAGCCGCGTTAGCAAAAAGCGTTTTAAGGAATCCTCTTTTTATATATCTATGAAAATAGTTCACGCAAGTCCTGGATTTGGCACTGCATTAACAGAATCACAAGTAATTGATTTTCTTTCTAGCAGCAAACTAAATCTTCAATTAGGAACTGTGGATGACACTGGAAAACCTAACATTCATCCGGTATGGTATTATTATGAGAATGAAAGGCTCTATGTTGAAACAGGCAAGACATCAAAAAAAGTACAGAATGTAAAAGCCAATAACAACGTGTATTTTTGCATTGACGATGAAAGGATGCCTTACAAGGGTGTAAGAGGAAAGGCAACAGCAAAAATTTCAGAGGAAATTAATCAAATTTTACCATTCACCGAAAAAATCTGCTTGAAATATACAGGTAGTTTAGACAATGAAATTGCCAAATTCTTGCTTGAAGGAGTAAAGAATGGTTTTTCTGTTATCTTGGAGATTTCGCCAAAATTTTATTCAACTTGGGATCACAGCTCAGGAATCACTGCCTGACCTTGTCCTTACTGTTTTAATCTTGAAAGCAAAGCCGAATACAGAAATGGAATAATGGTAGTTGCTTCTGCATGAATGGTAACTTGTTTTGCTTTGGCGGTAACTTTGCCCCACGATATTGCTTCTCTGATCAACGCGCCACTCAGACTTCCATCAAATTCTTGTGCGGTTGTAATGTAGATGGCATAATCCAAACCATCACGGTATTGATTCCACCATAGAGTATGATGTTTGGATATTCCCCCTCCTATCATAAATGCACCAGATTTTTCAGCCTTGAAAATCAATGATGACAAAAGAACAGAATCAGAAACAATATTCAATTTAAAATCAGAATGCTTTTGTGAAAAAAGCCAAATCTGACTGCCAACTGCTCCATCCATAATACCTGGAACTATTACTGAGATATTGTTTTTGTATGCCCAATATAGAAATGAATTCTCACCAAGATGTTTTCCAATCATTTTACAAATATCAACTGTAGACATTTCACGAATTCCTGATTGATACTCTTCTTCCAAAAACGATTGCATTTTTTCCTCAATAATAGGACCATAACTATCCATTGGGACCAAAATATTTCCAAGTCTGTGAATTTTTTGTTCTGCTAATTCTTTATCATCCATTAAAAATGAACCTTCCTTGTAATCTGAAAAGTTACGTGCAATGTCATGATCCAATGAACCACAAGTTGTAATTACAACATCAAACCATTTTCGCTTAATCATGTCTTTAATTATTCCACGAAGGCCTGTTGAGATAACAGCACCAACAAAGGAAAGAAATTTAAGACATTTTTTATTTGAAATCATTTCAGTTAAGATTTCAAGACCTCTTGACAGATTTGTTGACTCAAAACCACCTGATTGTGCCATTTCACTAAATATTTTTTCAATGCTGGTACTGGCACTGATTTCAATATCCTTTACAGGATTGCCAGCTTCTATCATGTTCTGAAAATTTGTACGCGGTTATAAAATTCTGACTTTAATTATTCTATTTGTGAAAAAGTTGATTTTCCGGAAAACTTTAAAGTAGTTAGCCGAAACAGGCTGCGAATGCCTGAAAAAATAAAGGTAGGTCTGGTGGGAATAGGCAATTGTTTTGCTGGATTGATTCAAGGAATTGAATACTATAGAAAAAATCCCTCTAAGAAAGTTGTAGGACTCATTCATGAAAAATTAAGTGGTTATGGTATATACGATATTGACTTTGTATGTGGTTTTGATGTAGGTGAGAATAAAATTGGAAAAAACATCAACGAGGCCATTTACGAGTATCCAAACATAGTTAATTGGATTCCTAAAGAGGAAATGCCAAAAACCAGCTTCAAGGTATATGAAAGTCCTGCCCTTGATGGAGTGGGAATTTGGGTTGAAAATAGAATAAATCCAATTAAAAGTATCAAAACAGATGCTGAATTAACAGAAGAAATTAAAAAAGTCATCAAAGAAACCGGAACTCAGGTCATTGTTTCTTATTTGCCTGTTGGTTCAGAAAAGGCAACACAATTCTGGGCTCAAACTTGTCTTGACATGAACACTGCATTTGTTAATTGTATTCCTTCTTTTATTGCCTCTGATGAAGAGTGGTGCAAAAAATTTGCTGAAAAAAATATTCCAGTAATTGGTGACGATATCAAGGGCCAAGTTGGTGCAACAATTGTCCATAGAACACTAGTAAGATTATGTAATGATCGTGGAACTACAATTGAAAAAACATATCAAATCAATGTAGGCGGGAACACTGACTTTTTAAACATGAAGGAGCAAGAACGGTTACTTAGTAAAAGAATTTCAAAAACTGAAAGTGTTCAAAGCCAACTAGATGTAAGACTTGATGATGATAAAATCTATGTTGGACCTTCAGATTTTATTCCATTTTTGGGAAACACCAAATTAATGTTCATGCGAATTGAAGGCCGTCAATGGGCAAACATCCCATTCAACATGGAAGTAAGATTGGAGGTTGATGACAAGGCAAACTCTGCAGGTATCGTAATCGATGCTATACGGTTAGCAAAAATTGCACTAGATAGAGGAATTGGCGGGCCAATTATTTCTGCTAGTGTATATCTCATGAAGCATCCTATTAAACAGATGAGTGATTACAAAGCTAGAGAGGCTTGTGAGGAATTTATAAAGGGAAATTGAAATCTCTATGAAAATTTTCTAAAATCAGAAAACCTACTTTTTCGATTTTTTTGATATTTTTTGAGATTAAATTTCCTAGAAACTGCCTTTTTGCCAGAAATTTTAATAATCTTTGGAATCATCACGCCTTCTTTTTCAATTAAATCAACTATTACGCTTTTTCCCCCAAACCTCCAATTTTGTATATTCGCTGCTAGAATAGGCACCCTATTTTCTAATGCTCTCACCTGCACGTACATGTGCCAAGGAATTATTCCCCGTCTGATAATTCTGCTTGGAGAAAACAGCAGGTCTGCACCTTTTTTTACCAATGAGTGCGCAACATCTGGAAACACCATATCATAACATATTATGATGCCAAATTTGCACTTGGTTTTGAAAACGGTTGTTCTGTCTCCAGGCCATATAACGTTCTTCTCAAAATCAAAAGGATGAATTTTTTCTTGCTGACCAATGAACTCACCTTGTGGTCCTATCACTCGTGCAACGATGACATATCTATGAGATTTTCGTTCATAAAAGGCACCGGGAATTATAGTCATGTTGTAATTTTTAGCAATTCTCTTGAATTCCATAAACTCGCTTTCAAAGCTAGAAATTGTATTGTCCTTTAACCACAGCTCTGGCAAGCATACAATATCGGTTTCTTTTTTACCCAAGGTATCCAACATTCTTGAAACCTGTCTAACGCCTTCATGATTTGAAGAATAGGAAGGTGTTTGAATAATTCCCAATTTTACCATGCTTAATTTTTATTAAATTATTATAGATAAGTTTCATTTTCTAAAATTAATCTCGTTCAATTGCTAACATTGCAATAATTATCATCATGGTCAACTAGACCCAAATTAATTCAATATTGTCTGTACAACGATTTAGTCAAAACAGAAGAAAGAGGTGGAATAGCTACTCGAATATGCATGAGATATGAT
>JADFLH010000036.1 GCA_022564515.1 Nitrososphaerota archaeon | reverse complement strand
TAAAGATATAAAAGCTTCTAAATTAGCTGGAGAAATTACAAAACTTACTTGGAATTGGAATAATTATTCAGAACCTATTAAAGAAGCACACGAACTTATGAATAAGGTTCGAAAACTTTTTCTAGAAATTTCTGAGTACCAGCAAAGAATGGGCTCTAAACTTGGTGCGTACCAAAAAAATAAAATTGATTATGCGGTTGACGATTTAATAAAACTAATTCCTTATATGGAAAACAAAATCAAACCTTATGAAAGTTTAGAAAATATAGTAGATTAAACAAATGCTTTGAAATTCATCTTGATTTTCTAGGTAGTACATGGCTTTTGATTTGTTAATGTTCATTTAACATCTAAAAATTCATAATTTATTCACGCTTTATGGATTAGATGCCAACAACAAGTTATCCAAGTACAATCAGGGCAATTTTTTTCAAAATTACTATTCATACATTCTTTAAGAGAACTGCTACATTCAGAACAACGTATCATAGTCTCTCAAATACGAGATAAATTACTTCTTTGTTAAACTTTATGTAAATTCTTTCTTTTTAACATTTGACATGAACTATCGATTAGTTCTGAATTTAGTTCAAATTAGTATCTAGTCTTGGCAGATTCATAACAATATCATAACATAAAACTAATTGTAAAAAGCCATTGATGGGTATAGGGCCATTAAGAATATGCTAAAATCAATTGATTACATTGATGCCGTTCCAAAAAGCAATTCGACCTTTGATCTTTTTGGCAGCATCATTTGGTTCTGCATAATACCAAGCTGCGTTTTTGTTGGCTTTGCCATTTACAATAACAGTATAATAATTTGCCATTCCTTTCCAACCACATCTTGTGGTAAAATCGCTTTCATGAAGGTATTCTTTTTTTATTGAATCATATGGGAAATAGTGATTTTCCTCAACAACAATTGTATCATCACTTTCAGCAATGATTACATTATTCCAGACAGCTTTCATGATTTTTACTATATTTGATAATATTTAATAAAATTTTCACAGGCATACTGATTCATTTCCATTTGATACGAACTGTTACTCGACGGTTTTAATGAAATGTTAACCCAACTAAGAACGATAATTTACAAAACATTAAGGATGAATACTTAATCGTTTTTTCTTATCCATTATCAGTTTTGTTACTATCACAACGCTTATTGCAACCAATTGAAGGATGATCCAATCTGTTCCTCCAAAGGCCGTTATATGATCAGAAAATGGTGTAAGAATGGGAAAAGCCCCAGTATCCAAGAATGTGTCAAAAGACATATGTGAAAAAACTGCAGCAAAGCAGATTGATCCCAAAAGAAGATCTCTTCTTCCAAAAATTAACAACATGCCTATTGGTGCCAACAACGCAAATGATATAGAATGTGTTATTCGTGTTACCATGTCAATATTAAAAAAATTAAGAAGATGATCAGCATCTAAAGCTAGAGCGAACAATCCTCCAGCAAAAATATGTCTAAAACTTAGTGCAGCAAAAGCCGCCACCATACCCCATACAATATGGCCCACCATATGTTCGACCGTAGCACTAGCAAGAGGATCATCAGGAGGTGAGACTCCAGGAAGAATGAAACCAATTAATCCAAAACCTACTGCTAAAAAACCATACACTAAGGTGGTTTTAATCAAGAACGGTCCTGATTTTATTTGCAATTCAATTGGAGCAATCTAATGGGCTAGATTTAACTTTTGAAGTACAAGTTTAATCATTAACATTTGATACGAACTGAAGCGAGAATTCTGTACATTATATTTAAAAAAACATTGAGGGTGTTAAACTAATTTAATAAATCCCGCTGAGGGCGCCATTATTTTTTAATTTGAGACATTATATAATCCAAGATTTCCTGATTCGTAGCTGCAATAAATGACAATCTTGTCTGATAGTCTAGATCCGATTCAAGTGGATTTAGATTTGCATCTAAGACCAAACCCCCAGCTTCTTTGATTAAAAAGTATCCGGCAGCAATGTCTTGGATTCTAATTTTATCTCGTAAATCAATGAAGATATCAATCAAACCCTGTGCTAAAAATGCCATTTCAAGTGCATTTGCACCAAAGTGTCTGGTATGATTGTGTTTTTCAAAAACAGGTTGTAGTCTTCTCATTAACTCTGGAGTTGCGCCAGAAGTGTTTATTCCAACAATTCTATAAACTGGTTTTTTGTCATGAACAAAAATTCTAGTTTCATTTAGATACGTACCTTTGTTTTTTGTAGCCCAATACAAATCACCATTTAATAGATTTGTTACAACAGCATCAGTTATTGAACTAAGTTTGTTTTCAGTTGCAAAAGCTAAAGAACAACAAAAAAACGGAATACCTCTTACAGCATTTGCAGAACCATCAATCGCATCCATTATCAGATATCCTTTTGGATTGTCTGATAATTCCACACGACCACACTCTTCACCTAAAACAACACAATCAAAATTAATTTTTTTAAGATAATCTAAAACTGTTTTTTCTGCAACAATATCGATTTTTCTTGAAATGTCTCCACCAGCTCCTCTTCCAAAATCACCAGCTGCATCAGCAGTACCTGCCAAGTTTTTTACGTTCTCATACACTTGTTTTGAAACTTCACGTAAGACTTCAATTATTTCCATAAGATGATTCTTTTTTTTCGTAATTTAAGTGAACGAGCAAGATTGAAAGCATAAATAACTAAAAGGAAATTTTGGCAATGTGAGTGTAAAAGACCAATCAGTTGTAAGTAAAGAAGCCTTGATGAGTACAAAACCTGGAAAACAAATTCTAAAACATGGTTTATTCAAATCAAAAGGTTACAAATTATTTAATAAATACAAAGAGGAAACAGAAAAGGAATTTCCTATCTTTGCTAAAAGGTTTGCAGCTGATTTGCTAAAACAGATCAAGGAAGATTCATCACCAAATTCCACACAACAAGCATTTGCTGACGAGGTTGGTTCATCTGAAATTATCCTGCAGGCTTTTGAAATAGATACAATCAAGTCTAAACTTGAGAGTCCTGAGGTTCTACAAGATAGGGTGATGAGAATCCTAAACTCTAATTTTGTAAAGATGACATTTCCTGTTTTTAATGCACTTTATGATGCTGCAGCAAATTACTATGGAAATTATGATGCTCAGATGAAACAAGATCTAGTTGATGGTCACATTATTGCCATTGATTTGAGTGAACCAATGGATAGAATTGTAGACAAGGATGAGGACTTTGATTATCTTGATGACTATAAGTTGATGAATCCTTACATTCTAAAGCTTGCAAGAGATAAAATTGCCAAAGCTGGAGACCAAGTTCTTAAACACTTTGAGGAAGGATTTAAAGATGCAAGAATAGGGCAATACATTGATACTCAACTAAAACAAAAACCCACTAAAATTTCTGAAGAAGAGATGCATCAATGTTACAAAAAATATCGTGCAATAATGGGCACTGCAGGACGTAACATGGCACTTGGGAAAAACCCATTGGGAGAAATTTTTTATCTAGGTATGGCTAGGGCAGCTGAGGGGGTTGGTTGTGGAAATGAAATTGAAGACTCACTCAAAAATGGATTTATCAAGATTCCTTCTTGGCCTCTTTACTACTCTTTGTTAGCAAATGATGTGAAAAAGGGATTTGAATTAACGTTAGAAAAAAGTAACTTGTATCTAAAAGATGCAAGACTTGCACTAGAATTGTTGCCTGATGGGTTCTCACATCGTGAATTTTTAGACTTTTTATTCCTGACAATTGAGCACTACAACCAATTCTGGTATAACAAGCTTGTTCAAGCAAACATGTGGTCTACATTTTCTGAAAAACTCCCCAGTGATCAAAAATGATGTGGTCCGAAAAACATAGGCCTCAAAACATTTCTGACATGATTGGAAATGAGGAAGCAAGAACTGCATTTGTTGAATGGTTTGCAAAATGGAAAAAGGGTACAAAACCAATTCTGTTAGTAGGTCCTCCTGGAATAGGAAAGACAACCATTTCAAACTTGGCTGGAAAACAGTTTGGTTATGATATGATCAGTCTTAATGCAAGCGATGTTAGAACTAAATCAAGAATAACCCAAGTCCTTACTCCTGTCCTTGGAAATATTACTGTGCTTGGATGTCCTATGATTTTTGTTGATGAGGTGGATGGAATTCATGGAAGAGCGGACTTTGGTGGTGCAGAAGCTTTAATCAAAATACTAAAAGAACCAACAATTCCTATTGTTCTTGGTGCAAATTCTGATACGTCTGATAAAATGAAAAGTATCAAAAAAGTAGTAAAGACAATTTACTTTAGGCCACTTCCTCCAAGACTTTTGCGATTATGCCTTGAAAATATTCTAAAAAGAGAAGGAGCAAAGCTAAGTCCAGGCTCTTTAATTAAGATAATTGATGAATCAAGAGGCGATATTCGTTCAATGATAAATTCTGCACAGGCACATGTTACTGGCTTTAATCCACCAACTGAAAGATCATTTGAAACACTTGATGTAGAAACCGGTGTTAATGCATTCTTTAAAGCAAATTCAATCGATGAAGCTCGTAGTGTAATCTATTCAATGTCAATTAATCCCCGTGAAAAAATTAATGCGTTTTATTCTACCATAATCACAAGTAATCTTTCCAAAGAGGAATCTGGAAAAATGCTTGAGGTATTATCTGAAGCTGATATGCTTTATGGAAAAATTATGAAAACCCAGGAATGGCGTCTCTTACGATACCTTGATGAAATTTTGCTTGGATTGTACAAAAAAGGCACATCAATAAGATATTCTAGATACAATCTTTCATGGTCACTTCTTAACAGACTGCGTTGGGATGGACGTACTATCAAGGCACTAATATCAGCTCTGGCAAAAAATATGCATGTCTCAAAAAGCACATTTGCGACATTTTATTTTCCTTACATATTGTTTATGATCAAAAACAAACAGCTGGACCTGGAACTTGAGGAGAACTATGGTGAAATTATTGAAAAGGAGATTGAGAGATTGAAATGAGCTGGCGTAAAATCACGATGAAGTTTCCTGGGAAATGCATTGTTTGCAATGAAAAAATTGAAAAGGATGATGTTGGATTTTGGGCACAAGGAGCTGGTGTAAAGCACGAAAAGTGTGCTGAAGTTAAGGAACTTACCTGTATTGTTTGTGGGGGCCCTGCAGGATGCCCTCAATGTGAATTTCGTGATACCTGTGATTTGGAGGTGGTTTCACAACTTTGTATTTGCAAAAGGTGTGAATCAGAGGCAGATGCATTTAATCAGTATCAAAAGGCCGTTCTAAAGAAATTCCGTTTACTCAATTTGACTGCCTAGGATAAAACTTTTCTTAAAATTAACATTTCGGACAAAAAATTTGAAAAATATTAAAAAACTATGCCAACCAATAGATTGGTACTTGAAAAGATCCAAAATTCTTTGGGCTTTAGCATTCTCATTCATTCTCCTTGTTTCAGGCGGTTCATCTTCTGTTTATGCACAAAACTCAACTGATTCTGTAAATGTTTCTGAATGGAAAACTTACAACAGAGATACAATCTTAACAGATCCGGCAGCTCAAAAAATCCTAGAAAACATAGAGATCTCAAAACAAATACTTTACGACATTCAAAACCCTCAAAGGATTGTAACAGAGCATGAATTATACATCGAGCAGCAACGAAAGATTGTTCAGCAACAGCTACAAGAAGAGCTAGATAGGATGAATGATAGATACGCTGATTTTACTCCACGAGCAGCCTTTGCAAAGTATGTTACAAAATATCCTAAAGAGTATCATGCCTTTCTTTGGGATCTATTTGATTATCTTTATACCAAGGTCACAATTGCAAGGGAAGCTCGAGATAACATTATTGCAAATGGAGGCACCAGAAGTGACGCTCAGCAGGCCTTTATTGAACATGCTTCAATCACAAAGGCTGAAAGAATTCAGTATGTAAACGAAATGGCTCTAAAACACGGCTTGGTTAACAATGTTTCAAACATTGATCATTTCAATGAACTACCTGAAAACACAAAAGCTGCATTTGTTGCTTATATGGAGGACAAAGGAATGGGAGAGTTTGCATTAAATCCAATATATGATGTACAATCATCTGCCGGTTCCATAACTAGTGTTGATACTGAGGTAACAACTCAAGAACAATCCTCTGAGATAATCACAACAAATTATACTGAAGATACAATAATTCAAAATGATCCTCTTGCTCTTTCTTACGAAGATACACTAGTTCAAAACAATCTTCTTACTCTTTCTTATGAAGAACCCACATCTGCAACAATAATCACATTAAATGGTCAAGAATTTGAAACAGAAGACATCCAAACTATGAATACTGTTTCAGAATTTACCTTGTCAGCTTGGGTAAAACCAGACTACAGCAAGGGTTCATCTGAATTTACTATCATAAGTAAGGACAAAGCATTCAAACTTACCATTAACAATAACCAGATTCCAGAAAAAGTTGTACGATTTTCTATCTTTGATGGTGTCAAATGGACAACGATAGAATCATCCTCTACTGTTGATGAACAATGGACACACATTTCAGCCAAATTTGAGGAACATGTTCTTAGTCTTTACATAAATGGTAGCCTGGAAGCAGCCAAACAGATGGAGGGAATACCAACCCTGAATTCATATGGATTTCTTGAACCACAACCAATTGATGGAATATACTCAGAATCTTTGATTTTTTATGGAGCACAGCGAATAATAAAAAACAGTGATGTATCTACCAAAGGTTTCTTTTCAGGTTCAATTGATGAAATTGTAGTTGATGATCATGGATTTGGATACAAAAAAATCATAGACCTCTGTGAAAAAAGCCAGTATTTTACCACATAAACACTTGATCTGAAATAAGCTACTTGCAACTTTCTGCATTTTTTGGAAATACAACAACCACCTCGTTTTGAGAACTTGAGGGAGCTAATTTTTCATTTCCAGAAAATTCGGCATGAATATTTATCAAATTATCGTATGGATCCCAAATTTTTGTTAAGGTTCGAATCGAATAGTCTCCATACTTGTCTGTTGTTGTTTTTGCTATTATTCCATCAGAAGGACATGGGCCATCACTTTTGATTAATATCTCTGCATGTGTAATTTTTTGCCCAGATTCTGTATAGAGTCTTCCTGAAAACACAATTGGCTCTCCTCCATTAAAATTAGGAGATCTAATTGGAAAAAGCTCAACAATTGTTTTTTCTTGAGAAAAAATTTTTTCCTTTGCATAGCTGATATTATATTCTTCACAAAATTCATGGTTTCTACATTGATTCAAATTTGTACCCCAAGTTCCAGCACTCTCAAAGTTCACTCCATCTAGATTTGTAAATGACAAGTTAGCATAGGTGAGAATTGAAAATCTAAAATCAACGTTTGTTAAATCCGAATTTGTAAAATCCGACTGATAAAGTGTAGCTCCATAAAAGCTAGCATTTGTCAAGTTTGCATTTGTAATATCTGCTCTAATCAATTTTGCAAATGAAAAATTTACATTGGAAAGATTTGTTTCATCAAGCTGGGCGTACTTTAGAAAGGCCGAACGTAAATCAGCTCCACTAAGATCAGCACCTGTAAGGTCTGCACCCTTTAAGTTGGCGTTAGTAAGATTCACGCCTCTAAGGTCTGCATTTCTTAATCTTGCAGCATAAAGATCACAGCCAGATAAATTTGCGCCAGGCTCAATTGGGAAACACAATTGAGTTGATACATCCACGGTATCAATTTTTGTAACTGATATGACGTCATATCTTGTAGCTATTTTTTCTGCCAATGAGGTAGTCATGATTGCACTAAATTGATTGTGTTTGGTATCACTAATGACGTTGATTGCTCCTGCAAGGTGAATAAACTTCAAAACTCCAGCTTGATAATATCTAATTTCTCTAGCTAACTTTGCGGGATCCTTATTTACCGGCTCTCCTTTTACTTTGACTAATACCTTTACTTTTTCACCTTCTGAAAACTGGTTATGATACTTTGCTGTAAACTCACTTGCTGAATATCCAAAGACAATGTTTGATGTAATCAAAAAAGAAATTACAAAAAGTGAGATCGTATAATTCATAATTTTACTAAGCATGTTCAAAAGTTAAAATTTGACTCATTTAAGGTAATGAACATTGTCTGGGGAAAAACCTACAGAACCACCAAAGAAAAAACGAGGGAGACTAAAAGGTTCCAAAAGCAAATCAAAAGAACCCACGATTGAGGAAATCAAACCTGAAGAACCAAAGAAAGAGCAACTAAAAGTAGAGGCAAAGCCTGAAGAAACAAAGGAAGAACCAAAAGTAGAGGCAAAACCTGAAGAACCAAAGGAAGCACCTGCAGAAAAAAAGGAAGAAACTGCAATAGAAAAGATAGAAGAAAAACCAAAAGAATACACTCCAGAGGAGATTGAGGAGATTGCAAAAAAAGTAGAAACTCCTTCAGACCAAACACCAGCATACCGCCCTGAACACATTCTAAGTCAAGAATACGAAGGATCTACAAACTATGAACAAGTAATTCGACAAGTTCGGGAAGAAACTGAAGCAAAACTTGCTCGTCTTAGAGATGATCCAAATGCAGATATTTTGGCACTCAAAAAAGCTGAAGAGGATCTAATGATACTTGATTCCTTGCATGAGAACTATAACATCGGAATGAATGTCTTTAGAACTGCAAAAGGTGGACGTAACAAACTTAGAGAATAAGTTCTAACTAAATTAATATAGGTTAAAACACGTTTCTGATCGCAGGCCATGCATTCTGACAAGATTGAAGAATTTACTAACAAGAAAAAAAAGGCAGATCAAGGTGGTGGGCAAGACAGAATCTTATCTCAACATGATAAAGGAAAGCTTACGGCAAGAGAAAGAATTGATTTACTTTTAGATGAAGGCAGCTTCACCGAAGTTGATGCTCTAATCACTCATCACTATCATGAATTTGACATGCAGAAAAAAAAATTTTTTGGGGATGGTGTGGTAGGTGGCTATGGAACAATCAGCGAAAGAAAAGTCTTCGTTTTTGCTTATGACTTTACAGTTTTAGGTGGCACACTAAGTCACATGGGTGCCAAAAAAATCACTAAGCTTATGGATCATGCAATTAGAAACGGCTGCCCTGTAATTGGTATAATGGATTCGGGTGGAGCAAGAATTCAAGAAGGAATAATGAGCCTAGATGGCTTTGCAGATATTTTCTATCACAATGAACTAGCATCAGGCGTTGTCCCCCAAATCACTGCAAGTATTGGACCATCCGCAGGTGGTGCAGTATATTCTCCTGCAATGACTGACTTTGTAATTATGGTTGAAAAGGCAGGAACAATGTTTGTTACAGGACCTGACGTTGTAAAAGCAGTTCTTGGTGAGGAAATCTCATTTGAGAACTTGGGTGGTGCAATGACTCATGGAACAAAAAGCGGTGTTGCTCACTTTGTGGTAAAAAACGAATATGATTGCATGGATTACATCAGAAAACTGCTTTCCTATATCCCACAAAACAATTCCCAAGAGCCACCCACTGTCAAAACTGATGATGATCCAAATAGACTAGACCACAATCTCATTAACATAGTTCCAGAAAATCCACTTCAACCATATGACATGAAAGACATCATTCATTCAATTGTTGATAATCATGAATTCTTTGAAGTCCATAAATTATTTGCACCAAATATAGTAATAGGATACGCCAGATTAAATGGAAAAGTTATTGGCATTGTTGCAAACCAACCACTTAATCTTGCTGGAGCACTTGACATTGATTCATCAAACAAAGCAGCAAGATTCATTAGATTCTGTGATGCCTTTAACATCCCAATTATCACACTAGTTGACACTCCGGGATACATGCCAGGATCACACCAAGAACATAA
The DNA here is from genome assembly GCA_022564515.1 of Nitrososphaerota archaeon. GTDB lineage: Archaea > Thermoproteota > Nitrososphaeria > Nitrososphaerales > Nitrosopumilaceae > DRGT01. The sequence continues at coordinate 3,853 of JADFLH010000036.1, read as the reverse complement.
TGGAATTATCAGACATGGAAGCAAACTACTCTTTTCCTATTGTGAGGCAACTGTTCCAAAAATCACTCTAGTAATTGGCAAGGCGTATGGTGGTGCATATATCGCTATGGCAAGCAAAAATCTCCGAACAGACATAAACTATGCTTGGCCTACTGCTAAAATTGCAGTGCTTGGTGCAGAGGCAGCTATAGGAATCATAAATAGAAAAGAACTTGCACAAGCAGAAGATCCAGAAGCATTAAAGAAAGAGCTGATTGATGATTTTACAGAAAAGTTTGACAACCCATACGTTGCAGCATCTCATGGAACTATTGATGCAGTAATTGATCCAGCAGAGACAAGACCGATGCTCATCAAAGCACTTGAGATGCTAGCAAACAAACGTGAAAAACAACAACCACGAAAACACGGCAATATCAATCTGTGAAAACAATGATTGAGAAGGTCCTTATTGCAAACAGAGGGGAAATTGCACTTCGTGTAATTAGAACTTGCAATGCAATAGGAATCAAAACAGTTGCAGTATACTCAGATGAAGATTACAATTCATTGCACGTAAAACAAGCAACAGAGGCTTACAATATTGGTGAAGGAGCACCAGCAAAAAGTTATCTAAACCAAGAAAAAATCTTGGAAACAATTCTGACTTCAGGTGCAGATGCAGTTCATCCTGGCTATGGCTTTCTTTCTGAGAATGATGACTTTGCTAGATCTTGTGAAAAAAACAAAATAACATTCATCGGCCCATCAGCTGACTCTATGACACTTTGTGGTGACAAGATGAAATGTAAGGCAGTTATGTTAAAGGCCAAAATTCCTATAGTTCCTGGTAGTCCAGATCTTGTTAAAGATACAGATGAGGCTCTTTCAATTGCAAATGAAATTGGTTATCCTGTTCTACTAAAATCGGTATACGGTGGTGGTGGAAGAGGCATCCGTCTAGTAAATGACAGCAAAGAACTACGAGAAAATTACGAAGCAGCAACGGGAGAATCCATGGCCGCATTTGGAAAATCTGCAATTTTAGTTGAAAAATTTCTTGAAAAAACTAGACATATTGAATTCCAGTTAGCCCGAGACAAACACAGAAACACAGTCCATATTTTTGAGAGAGAGTGCTCAATTCAACGAAGAAATCAAAAGCTGATTGAGATATCACCGTCTGCTGTAGTCGACCAAAAAATTCGAGATGAGATTGGCCAGATTGCAGTTAATGCAGCAATAGCAGTTGATTATACAAATCTGGGTACCGCCGAATTTCTTAGACTGGATGATGGAACATTTTACTTTATTGAAATTAATGCACGTTTACAGGTGGAACATCCAATTACTGAATTAGTTTCAGGATTAGATCTTGTAAAGATGCAATTTGATATTGCAAATGGAGAAGAAATTCCATTTACACAAAACGATCTCAAGATAAATGGACACGCAATTGAATGTAGAATTAACGCAGAAGACACATTTTTGGACTTTGCTCCATCAACAGGACCAATACATGATGTTACAATACCATCTGGACCCGGAGTTCGTTGTGATACATACCTGTACCCTGGTTGTACAGTTTCACCGTTTTATGATTCATTGATGGGAAAGCTATGCACATGGGGACAAAACTTTGAAGAGGCAAGAGTTAGAATGCAAGGTGCTCTGAATGACTTTTACATCCAGGGTGTTGAGACTTCAATACCGCTTTACAAAACGATTTTAAAGACAGACGAATTCAAAAACGGAGATTTATCAACTGACTTTTTGAAGCGATATGGAATTTTAGATAGGCTAACTAAAGACATAAAGGCAGACAAAGAAGCAAACAAGGAAGCTGCACTAGCCGCAGCTATAATTCATTCTGAATACTTTAAAAGCAGAGTAATATCTTCAACAGAAGAAGGCACACGTTGGAAGAGTCAATTAGACTGATTAACAAATGGAATGCAAGATAGAAGACATTGAAGGAACATTCCACGGAGAAATTGTAGACAAGCTTGGAAAAAATGAGTACATCATAAAATTAAACGACAGAGAACAAAATCTAAAAATTCTAAACATGGATTCACGGAAAATAGAATTTGTTTTAGATCAAAAATATCATAAGGTGAAGTATCTTGATAGCACCACTTCAAAAATGAATCTTGTAGTTGATGGTGTTTTAATTACCCTGAACAAGCATGCAAACTTGGACGAGATAGTTTACAAAAACCTTGGAATTGCTGGATCTACAGACTCAGAACTTGCACTAAAAAGCCCAATTCCTGGCAAGGTTATTTCAATCGCACTGAAAAAGGGAGCAAGTGTAAAAAAAGGAGACGTTGTGTGTATTTTAGAATCTATGAAAATGCAAGTGGCTATTAAAGCACACAAAGATGGAAAAATAAAATCAATAAGGATCAAAGAAGGCGGTAGTGTTGCAAAGAATGGTATTATCGTAGAAATAGAATAAAGAAAATTAATTTCCTTTTGTTAGAAAATTTTTGATTTCATCATAGTTTGGTTCTATGAGTGGATCATCTGAAACCCATTTGTAACCAATAACTCCGTCTTCATTAATTATAAAAATAGAACGTTTTGCTGCATTGTAATCTTTTATATGTAAAAGATCCGGCATCAAAACATCATAGTCTCTAATTGTTTTACTTTTGTAGTCACCAAGAATTGGAAAGTTATAGTTGTGTTTTTCTTTGAATGCTTTGTTTGCAAAAGGTCCATCGTTACTAATTGCTATAACTTGTGCACCCAGTTGTGAAATCTCATCCCACGAATCCCTAAATGTACACAACTCTTTTTCGCAAACAGGAGAACTAGCTGCAACAAAAAAAGACAACACTATCTTCTTTCCCTTGAATTCATCCATAGTTCTTATTTTCAAGTCTGTGTCAACAAGTTCAAAGTCTGGAGCTTTATCACCAACATTTAACGCCATACCAAAAATCAGAAGTTGTCTTATTAAGGAGTTTGCAAAAAATTCGACTCGAAAAAATTTGAGATCAAAAAAATGAGCATAGATTTTTATATTATCCGTAATGTGTCAAAGCTAGTTTGGTAGGTGAACTTACGGGCGGATATAGTCAAATTGTTCTCATGTTTGGTTTTGCAGTTGCAGCTACTGCTCCTGCTTTGCTGATTTCTAGAATGATTTCCCCAAGAAAAAAAAGTTCTCCTGTAAAATTTTTACCAATGGAGTGTGGTCAAGTCCCATCGGGTGAAGGTCGTACTCACTTTATGATGCAGTATTATGCATACATTTTGATGTTTGTTGTTTTTGATGTAATGGCAATTTTCTTGTATGCATGGGGAAGCTCAATTTTGGAACTTCCTAGATCTGCAACCCTTCCAATAATTGCATTTTTAGCAATAATGTTTGGCGCAATGGCGTTTTCACTCCATCAATCACAGAGGCGAGATATATGGTAATTATTTATACAAATCCCGAGTATAGAGAGGCAAGAGGTATAGATTGCTAAAAAATCTCATCACGCCACTAACAGCCAACGTATTTGTTGGAAAACTTGGAGACATATTAGAAAAAGCGATCGGTAAGCCCTTTGGATACGCCATTAATTGGGGTAGACTCTGGTCACTTTGGCCAGTACACATCGAAACAGCATGTTGCAGTGTAGAGTTTGGCGCAGCATCTGGTCCAAGATTTGATGTTGAAAGATTCGGTATCATCGAAGCATTTGGATCACTACGACAATGTGATCTAGTTGTTGTGCAAGGAACCATCACACGAAAAATGGCTCCACGACTTCGTCTTGTATATGATCAAATGCCAGAACCAAAATACGTCATTGCAATGGGTGCATGTGCAATAACTGGTGGATTGTACTTTGATTCGTACAATGTTCTTCCAGGT
>JADFLH010000073.1 GCA_022564515.1 Nitrososphaerota archaeon | reverse complement strand
ACGACTTTTGTTTTATGGTAGCCGTTGGTGCAAAAAGAGGTGTAATACTTCAAGGAGGATCAAAAATTGGTTTTAACAATAATTTCCAATCAATCCAGAATCATCCAGACTTTATTGCAGTAGGAGCCATTTCTGGAGAAAATAACAGATATTCTAAGGTTCCACATATGATTTATGAAATGAGAATTCCAATTGAATTATTGGGCAGAAGTGATGTTTATGGATTTTATTTTTCATATTATGAACAGAATTCTAAAGAGACATTCACATGGCCCCAAGGATTGGAAATAATGAGACCAAATCAAATTCCAATTCCTGCAGACTGGGGGGAGATAATCTCGCCAGACAAATCTCTCCCTGAATTTGGGTTTCCATTATTGATACTATTACCAGCTTTTATTTCGATCATACTGATTAACAGATTTAGAAAATATGAATTCTTTAAAGACACTAAATAACAAAATCATCAAGTACAAAAAGTGTCCAAGTTATCCTCAAGTTCCCATAGAATATCATTGGACAGAGGAAGAATTTCTCAGTCACATGTGTGAGAAGGCAGGACTGCTAGGGTGTGTTGGCGATATAAAGAAACTCAAGTGCAAAAATTTGAAGGAATTGTTTTCAAAGAAGAGATGTCTAATGGTAAAATTGTGAGAGAGCAGCTATAGTTATTTTATCAAGTCACTGTCAATTGTTATTTCATTACCATTACCTAATGAATCGTATTCTTCTTTAGTAACAACCACGAGTGGAATGTTTGCGAGTGCACAGCCAGAGGCTACAATAAGATCGCTTTTTGATAAATCATTGCACGTGAAGCTGAATTGTTTGCCTTTAATGAATAAATTGTATATGCACCAATACTACTTTCTATTCCGTGTGGAAAAACTAGAATAACATCACGGATTGATTTTTGAAAAAGATCATGGTTTGATCTCTACGACTCTAGTTTTCTTATCAACTGCACCAAGTAAATTAATTGGATGATTTGATTTTAGGATGACTCCTTTAGCAGTTCCTTGAATAATAGTCTTCATTGTCATTTGGTTTCATCTCGAACAATTTCTGAAAGTGGCTTGAGATTTACTTCTACGCCATTTGAACTTTTTAGATAATATGCTCCTTTGATACTATCTGTTGTAACAGAATCAACATCTTTTTTGTCTATTAGAGAGGTTAGACATGTACAACAATCAAAATAAATTTCACATCCAGTCTTCTCCAAATTGTTAATGTGACCTGACTTTCTTGCTTGTTGTTGAACAGCTCTATGGCAAAAGACCATACATCGTTTTTTGAATGATTTGTTTTGTAACATTAAAGCCAAGTTGAAATTTCCTCTAGGCCTAATTGTGGACTGCCAAGTGTAATCAAATCACCTTTGTCTATTGTGTTTAGTTCATCATGGATCTTTTGCATTTCTTGTTCATCAAAATCTATTTTTTCTGTTTGATCATTATCATCACCAAGAATAAACTTACCACAAGTTCCCGATGTACCCATACCAGCACAAAGTGATTTACAGCTTCGCTTGTCCAAATCTTTAACACCAGAGATTGAAACAGAGTTATCAGCTACCTTTCCAGCAAAAAAACCTAACATACCAAATGTCAATTCGTTTGGTTCTTCAATCTTCATTCTGATTGTAAGATTAGGTGATACATCTTTGCGTAGATCTGAATATGGACTTTTTCCTGTAAGTGCACTTGCCAAGGCACTAAATGCACTTTCCTTATTTGTTTTAAGATGTGCAATAGAATTTACATATATTGCTGCATTAGTTTCTGCAAATGATACTTGAGTGTTTTTTTCTGGAAGATCAAATATTTCATATGGTATACAAGAGAATGACAGTATTACACCCATTTGTTCATAAGAATTCCTAATGCTTTGTTGTTTTTTAATAAAGTCTTCATCAAGATTAAACTTGGAAACATTGTCAATGTCAAAGCCCATTGGATTTAATGTTGTTTTAACTTTGACACGAGCAGTTTGACTAATCTTAGAAAGAAATTCTTCACCTGCATCTCCTATTGTGTTGTAATTTACACCAGAGAGATGTGACCATTCTATTGGAACTAATCTTTCTGCGTCTGTAGCTTTACCAGTCGCTACTAAAATTCTATATGCAAGTTCTAAAGTTTCTCCTTGTTCACCCTTAAGTGCTGCTTCTTCATCTTTTGTTAATTCCATTAGCTGTCTTTGTTATACAAGTATAATAATTGTAATCAATGAACAAACAAGAATTATTTTTTCTTATAACAAACATTGTAACATTTACTGTAAAAAAAATTTGAATTGTTGTTAGTTTTATTTTTTTAAAATTTTAGAATTGAAAAATTGTTAAAAATTAACAAAAAATGAGGGTTCCGATTTGGAATCCGACAATTTTGTAATTTCCGGTCTGGATCGGGATCTTTAGGTATAATTCCGCGGGTCTTATGGGTTTTTTTCGCACAAAATATTTCATGTTGGGAAATACTAAAAATGGAATTAGAGGATACTATATAGTATTATCTTCATACTTTAACAGAAAATTAATTTCTAATCAAAGCTGCAACATCGTTTTGAATTTTTCAAATGGAGGAAAACTTTAATGAAAAATTTTAAGCTTCTAACATTGTTTTTGATTTTTACAATTGCGACATCACCAGCTATGTTTGTTGATGGAAAAGCTTTTGCAATAGATCTTGATCAACAAACAATTTTTGAAAACAAACAAATCATTGAGCAAAAAGATATTGTACAAAAACCAAAACATAACTTTGTTACATTAACTGAATCACTTTCAATTCAAACTGATGATCAAAAGAAAGATTCAAAGCTACAAAATGTACAACATAACTTTGTTGTATTACATGAAGATGTGTCTATGTCTATTGGATCAGTTGATAATGCAGTAATTGTAATGATCAAAGGAAACGATGAAAGAAGAACTATAATGGAAAGAATCTTTGATAGAACAAAACTAAATAGAATTATTTTTGATTCTGCAATACATTCTGTTGAGGATGATCTAACATTAGATTCTTTGGCTGATAAACCTCAATCTGAAACTTCATACAACGATTTAGAATTAGGAATTGATCAAAGACTTCCAACAATGTTAATTGACTTTTCTGTTTCAGAAAAACAATTTGATGAACTTTATCAAAGTGTTTATGCAACAACTGATCAATTAGTTGTTACAACAACTTCGTTGTTTAATGTTAACAATCCAATCTTTATGTTAATAGTGCCTCTTGCTGGTTTTGTCTTAATTCGTATTGAAAATGATAAATTAGATTTTAATAGTTTGAAACGTGGGTTCTGTTTTGTTTTTGTTACAATTTTAATTTCATCTGCTGTCATTACACCACTGTCAATTTCATCAGCTTACTGGGGTGTTGCATACGCAGAAGAAGTGAATGATGCTATTCAAGTTACACAAGTAAGTGAATTAGATTCTTCAAGTACTACAGAGGCTGAAACAGAACCAGTAGAAACGCCTGAGGTAGAACAGGTAGAAACGCCTGAGACAGCAAGTGAAACTGAATCAGAGCCTGTTGATTCATTTGAGGCTACCATACTAGAAAACTTCCTAAGCTTAGGTGGAAGTTCAACCATTGAACCGGTAGAGTCAGTCAATGCTACAACCATTGAGCCAGTAGAGTCTAACGCTACAGCCATTGAGCCAGTAGAATCAGTAAACGCTACAACCATTGAACCGGTAGAGTCTAATGCTACAACCATTGAACCGGTAGAGTCTAATGCTA
>JADFLH010000035.1 GCA_022564515.1 Nitrososphaerota archaeon | reverse complement strand
CTGATAGTATTTTGTTTTGTTCTGATTGGTCTTCTTTTTGAGTTTCTAGTTGTTTTATTTGATTTTGATATTCCAGTATTTGCTCTTCATGATTGTTTTCTTTTTGGAGATGGGTGGTAATTTTTTCTAAATCATAGTCATTGTCTTTTGCATTCTGAAACATTGTTGCTAATTTTGAATAATCACCAAGAGAAATACCAGTATTTTCAAGAATATTTTTGGATTTGATAAAGGCATTTAGTTTTTCAATATTCAGGTTATTTTCATCAAGTACTGTTTGTGTATTATTTCTTGATTTTTCTGCATCTTGGTTTAGCTGATTGATTTCTTTTTCTAAAGATTCTTTTTCATTTATTAGATTTTGACATTCTTCAGGTAAATCCTCTAGAGACATACCAGATTGATGTTCTAATAAGAATAGTTTCTCACCATACTGAATAATTTTTTGGGATTCCAAATTGTTCTTGTTGCATTCATTGTAAAAATTCTTCACAAACGATTCAAATGTTGATAGATCAATACCAAGTTTTTTTATGTATGAAGTAATTATATTACCAGAGAAAAGATCGGACCAAGAAATATTATTCTTTTTAATAATTTTTGAGAATTCTCGAATTGTTTCAAAATCTATTTTTCCCAATTCCGATTCAAATTTGTTTTTTACTTCTGAAATTTTTGCTGTACTAACCCCCATCTTTTCACTGATCTCAGTATATGAATAACCTTCCAAAAGTAGTTTTTTTACTTTGTTAATTGTATCACTAGAATACGCTACAACCATTATAGTTCACCTCTAAAATCATTTACAGTTGTTTTTCTTGTGTTTTGTTCAGTTGTTTTTTCAATTTGTTCAGATGTATTGATTTGTTGTTTATTGTGTTCAGTTATTTCATTAGAATGTTTAAAAGTTTTATTTTTAGAAAAATTATTTTGTACAGGCTCCTTTTTGACAATATGTTTTTTAAAACAATCTAAATCAATACAATCATTACATACAAAATATTCTTTTTCTTCTAAACAAACTGAATAAGTTACTAAAAATGATGGATTTTTTTTACAACATCTGAAAATGTTCCTTGACATGTCTAGACATAATAACAGTTTAAATATTTATTACCTGAACAACATTGAATCAAGCATAAAATTACATATATTTGAAATAACCAACATTATTTGTGATAAATTTATCGCAATTAACTCAGGGAGTATTCAAATTAAAACAAGAAGAAAAGATCATTCTCAAATATTTAGCTGAAAAACCACTAAATGCATATCAAATTTATAAAAAAACAATGAATTACACACGAGTCAGTCTACAAAGAACAGGAGTTGAAAATTGGTTAAATGGAACTCAGTCAAGACCTGGTTTGATTGGACTTGATTTTGTAACAGCAAAAATTGTGGTAACACCAAAAGACAAAAAGAATCAGACAATATACTATCTTACTACAAAAGGAATGATAGCATGTTTAACTAAAGTAAAATTCCTTGAAGAAATTTATCTTTTTAACAAATATTGTGAATTTATTTCAGATAGGATAAATGATCCTATTTTGTTTGATACTATCAAAAAATTTGTCAAATCTCAGATTCAAGTATTTTTGATATGGCATTATGCATATGGTATAAATTTACATGAACTGACATCAATCCAGTCTTATTTCGAAAGATTTTTTGAAAATGTTGATTCTGATTTTTACACACAATTTCAAAAATACGATAAAGAAATGCATCAAACTACTAAAAAGATATTAGAACATCACAACATTTCATCAAATGTACTTTATTTTATAGACATGGTTGCAAATCCTGAAAATGCTGAACACTTGAAGTATATGGGCCTTAACAAAACACTTAGCAAACAAGTTTATGAGAAAATAAAATTCAATGCATTGTATGTACAACGTTGGTACCGGCATCTAGAAAGATTCCAAGATGTAGGGTGGAAGTCAATGTCATCAGTATTGAAATCACCAAAATTTCTAGAAATCAACTCAGAAATGACAAAAAACAAGACCAAGGGGATACTAATCAAACTAGGATATGACAAACAGTTTGTAGAGTCTGTACTTCATGTAATGGAATTAAATAAAACCAAGAGACTTGGATTGGCAAAAAATCTGGAAATATCTGAAAATTTGATTAAAAATATGTGATTTGGCCTAAATTATGACTGTTTTTGAGCCTGTTCCATCCTTTGTTTGTCTGACCATAATTCATCTACTTTTTTTAAGGCAATTTGTAGTTCCTCATTCTTTGATTCAAGTTCAGATTTTTCCTCGGTTAGTTTGTCAAGTTCGACTTGCTTTCTCTCAGAATCATCTACTGTTAATTGAGGAATTGCCTTGATAAATTCTTTATAACATTCTTCTTGTGTGGGTTGCAAATAAGTTCCATCAAGTCCTTTCTTATGGGCCATTAGTTTTTCTGCAATGTTAGAGTTAACCTCGTTGTTTAGTTTTAGAATAGTGTTGAATCTTTTTCTAAACATGTAGATGATTGATTTGTCAAATCTTTTATCACTTACTTTTTTTCTCTTCAAAGCTGACAGTCTGATCAAATTATCAATTATGAATCGTGTATTTTTATCTGTAAGATGTTGGAATCTTGTGTGCTTGTTGTTTTCAATATTGATAAAAACTGGTGACTCTTGTGTTATCTTTTCACCTCTATTCTCACGCCATGCAAAGAAATTATCTAGTGCTTCAGTTGCCTCTGGGGTAAGAAATGACCAATATCCTTCCTTTGATTCATCATATACCTTTACAGCATAGCACCACTTTTTGTTGGTGAAATCATTTGGTCTTGACATTTCCATTAGATGCTTTATCTTTAAAACAGGATCTACCAGCCCTCCAGGTCTTATTCCAGTTGATGCCAAGAAATGAACCAATGCCTTGATCCGTAGTGATTTAGTGCATTCTAACATTCTTTTGATTTCTTTTGTGGTTATTGGTTCACGACCACCTGGAATACCATCATCTCGTTTGATACTTTTTCGAATCCTTGACTTGTGCCAAATACAGTCATTCATTTCAAAGAATCTCTCAATTCCAATCAGATTTGTTCTAATCGTGATTCCTTTGACTCCCCTACCTTCAAGTTCATCTATGTAATCTTCTAATAATTCATCAATTTTTTTGGTGTTAAAATGTACCATCTCATCATAATTTTTGATATTGTGAAATTCCATGAATGCCCGTAAGAACTTGACATAGGTAATTTTGGTGGATTCTCTTGAGATTCCTCGAATAAAATTTCTAAATGATCTATGTTTTTTTGATGTCTCTTTTGAATAATCTAATACTACTTGACCTATCAATGACTATGGTGTGGGTCGATAACATTTAAGCCATACTTTATTTGTCATTAATTATCTTTTTTTCAAGCCTGTCTTCTAATGGAATTTCGATAAGATCTCCCATTCTTAGACCTTTAAGACCAGCTGCCACAGACTTTGCTTGCTCATCATTTTTCTGTAACCCTAGAAGAGACATGAGGTATGCAGCACCTGTTTTTCCTGACAATTCTCCAAACACTATTCTTCTTCTGTTTCCTACAGCTCGTGGAGGAATAGGTTCGTAGGCAGCTGGATTTCTTAGAACTGCCGCTAGATGTGTTCCAGCTTTGTGCTTGTAAGCTGAAGAACCAACAATTGGTTTTGAATCATAAGGCTTTATCGAAGTATATTCTTCTATTAATCTTGAAAGATCCTGCAGCATATCTAATCTGAAATCATTGGATGATTTGTACAAGTATGTTAATGCAACTGCAACTTCTGCAAGAGCAGGTATGCCTGTTCTTTCACCAATTCCATCAACGGTAGTATGAATCTGATCAACACCGGCATCACAAGCAGCAAATGCATTTGCTAATGCAAATCCTAAATCGTTATGTACATGAGCATCTAATGGAGTGTCAATTTCATTACTAATTTTTTTTACAAAATTATACATGCCAACTGGCCTTAGTATCCCAACTGTATCTGGAAGACTGATTCTATCAACCCCAACTTCCTCTATAGCTTTGCAAATTTCCAATAAAAATTTTGGATCAGCTCTGCTGCCATCCTCAACTGTAAATCTTATCTTTAGCCCATGAGATTTTGCATATTCTACAGAATCTACTGATCTTTTAAGCGCTTCCTGTCTTGAAATTCTTAACTTATCCTTTAGATGAATATCAGAAATGCCAAGATATACAGCAATCCAGCTTGCGTCACATCTTAATGAAATATCAATATCTTCCTTTAGTGCTCTCCCATGTGAAACAATATCTGCTTTTAATCCTTGTTTGATTATTGTTTTTGTAGATTTTTCATGATCTTTTGAAATCACTGGAGAAATTTCTATTTGATCGACTCCAAAGTAATCGAGCATCCATGCAATCTGTATTCGTTGTTTATTCGTAAATGATACCCCTGGATGTTGTTCGCCCTCACGTAGAGTGCTGTCTAGGACTCGTATTTTCTTTGGATTTTTGCTATATGCATTGTACGTATTTGCATAGAAATTCGGATCATTCATTGCAGAATTCGATAATAAATTAATATAATATAAACATATTCGTACTAAAATCGGCGAAAAGTAAAAAAATCAATCCTATAATAGTTGTTATAACGATTTCCGATCCGAATCTCGTTTAGGTGATTGTTTTGAGAATTATTACAGTATTTGTATCAATCACTCCTGGAATTTTTCTTAGTCCATCAATACTTTGGTTAATGTCTGCAATGTTTGGTGCACTAATTATTACGCTAATGTCATACTGCCCAGTAATTTCATAGATTGTTTTTACTCCATCAAGTTTTGTTAGTTTGGAAGACACTTTTGTAGTATCGATAGTAGAATCTACTGAGATTAATACAATTGCACTAGTAGCGTCTCTTTCTCCAACCTCAATAGTAAATCTTTTAATTATTCCATTTTTAACAAGATTTTTTACTCTTCTTCTAACTGCTGATTCCGAAATCATAAGCTTTTTACCCATCTCAACAAAAGATTCTCTTGAATCATTTCGTAAGAATTTTATAATTTTTTCATTTGTCTCATCTCTATACATTTCGGCGTTTTTCCTCCTTACTAAACAATATATCTAATGTTTCTAAAACTTTTGTAACGTCTTCTTCTGAAATGACAAGAGGTGGTAATAATCTCAAAATATTCCTGCCTGAATACAAAAATAACACTCCGCTTTTTATTCCATCCATTAGAATGTTTTTTACATCAAATCTCAATTCCACTCCGATCATAAGTCCTTTTCCTCTAATCTCTCTGACAATTTTGTGTTTTTCTTTAAGATTCTCTAAACCCTCATAGAATTTCTTTCCCATTTTTTCTGCATTCTCAATTAATCCATCTTGTGTTAGCACTTGGAGTGTAGCTATTCCTGCTGCACAAGAAAGAGGATTTCCACCAAATGTAGATGTATGTTCTCCTTTACTCATAATTCTAAGTATTTCTGATTTTACAAGTGTTGCACCCATTGGAACACCGCCTGCAATTCCTTTTGCAAGACACATAATGTCTGGAGATGTATTCCAATGTTCTGAAGCCCACATTCGGCCTGTTCTACCAAGGCCTGTTTGAATTTCGTCAAAAATTAGAAGAATTCTCTTCTCATCACAAAGCTTCCTTATTTCTTGCAAAAATCCTTCTGGTGCAACATTAATTCCACTTTCACCTTGAATTGGCTCCAAAATTATAAAACCTGTATCTTCATCAATTGTTGAACGTAATGATTCAATGTCCCCGAACTTTGCAAAAGATGTTTTTTCAACTAATGGTTGAAACATTTTTCTATACTTTGGATTAAACGTCAAAGATAAGGCTCCCATTGACTTACCATGATAGGAACCATTCATTGCTATCATTCCTTTCTTTCCAGTAAACTTTCGTGCAAACTTTATTGCAGCTTCTATTGATTCAGCACCGCTATTGGTAAGATGAACTTGGGACAATCCTTTTGGCGCAATACTTATCAACATTCTAAGAAACTCTTCTCGAGTTTTATTGTATAGTGAGCTGTGAACAGTAATAATTTTTTCAAGTTGTGATTTTAATGCATTTACAACCCTTTCGTTTCTGTGGCCAACTAACGCTACGCCGTATCCTCCCATACAATCTATGTATTCGTTGCCATCAGTATCCCATACTCGTGAGCCAAGTCCTTTTTCAATTGTAACAGGGAATCTTTGGTATAAGTTTCCCATAAATTCGTCTTCAGTCATTTTTTAATGACCGTACAATTATTGTGTGCAATTGCAGCTGATATCGGATTTTCTTTTTGTCCATTTGCAATTAATGCTTCTTTCACTCCCATGTCTAAAGCTTCAGTTGCAGCTAAGATTTTTTTCTCCATTCCAAACCCAACCTTAGGACGTATATCTTTAGCTTCTTCTAGGGTTAACTTTGTTACAAGTTTATCATCCATTAACAAACCATCAACGTTTGTAATGAACAAAACTTTGTCTGTTTGAACTTTTCCCGCAATATAAGCCGCTGCTCTGTCTCCGTCAACATTAAGAAAATCAAATTCTTCACTAATTGCAATAGGAGCAATTACAGGAGTATATCCCTGCTCTAAAATTGATCTAACGAATTGTGCATTAACATGCGTGATTTTGCCCGTATATCCGCCATCGATAGCCTGTTTTCGTCCCTTCTCGTTTATAATGAGTAGTTTCTTTTTTCTCTCTGCTTCCAATATTCTAGCATCAACTCCTGAAAGACCAATTGCATTTACACCATTTTTTTGCAAAAGACGAACAATTGTTTTGTTAATTTTACCAGACATCACCATTGTGAAAATTTCTACTGTTTCATGGTCTGTATATCGACTTTTTATTCCGCTGGGTGAAACAACAAATTTTGGCTCTTTTCCAAGTTGTTTAGAAACTTTCGTAACTTCTTTTCCTCCACCATGTACAATAATAACTCCTTCTTGCTCTACTATTTTCTTGATATCAGAAATTGTGGATGGGTGTAAATTATCTATTACACTACCGCCAATTTTGATTGTGATCATTACTACACAGGAGTGAGTGGTGTATATTTAAGACCCGCCATTTCATCAAAACCCGCCATGATGTTCATGTTTTGTATGGCAGAGCCTGCTGCACCTTTCATTAAATTATCAGATGCTGAAATGGCAATCAATCTGTTGTTGTCTTCATCCAAATCAAATCCAATATCACAAAAGTTAGACCCCACTAGGAACTTTGGATCTGGGAATTTGTATAACCCATTCTTGTCACGAATCAATCGAATAAACTTCTCTTCGCCATACGCTTGACGATACAGTTTCCATACTTCTTTTTCATCTAGGGGTTTTTTCATGAATGTATGATTAGTACACAAGATTCCGCGAACTACATCAACTGCATGTGGACTCATTGATACGCGAATTTTCTTTCCTGCAATTTCACTTAATTCCTGTTCAATCTCACCAGTGTGTCTGTGCTTTGCTGGCTTGTATGGTCGTATGACTCCAGCCCGCATTGCGTGTGCAGTTCCTGAACCAGAACCTGCGCCTGATGATCCAATCTTGGCATCTACTATAATGTGTTCAGTATCTATGAGATCATTTCTTATAAGAGGTGCCAGTGCTAAGATGGAAGTAACTGCCATGCATCCTGGGCAAGAAACTAGTTGTGCATTTTTGATTTTATCTCTGTGCAGCTCTGGAATTCCAAAGACTGATTTAGATAGATAATCAGGATGTGGATGCTCCCATCCGTACCACTTGCCATAATCACTTGGATCGTGTAATCTGTAGTCTGCACTCAAATCAATAATCTTGATACCTCTGTCATACAGCGTCTTTACAACTTCTGTAGCAGTTCCGTGTGGTACTGCCGTGAAAACAAGATCACACTTGTCAGAAATTTTATCATAATCTAATTCAGAAAATGTCAGATCTATGAATCCTTTCAAGCTAGGTTGTACTCTGTGTATGTATTCACCAACGTGTTGACGTGATGTCACCATAGCAATCTCTACATCCGGGTGGTTTACCAATAGACGGAGTGTTTCTCCACCTACATAACCAGAAGCTCCTACTACTCCAATTTTCATGATGAATCACCTCATGGATAGTATAATTTATTTCCTAATGGAGTTCAGAACAAATTCTATCATTTCTTTTGGGATGTTTTTTTTCGTAACTTTAGCAAGTCCTTTGAATTCCACAGTATTGTTTACCTCATGAACTAAGAGACCACGCTCTTCATCTTCCATAATATCTACTCCCAAAATTCCTCCTCCGACTGCCTTTGAGGCGTTTGCTACAAGGTCCTCCATTTCATTTGTAATCTCACACAGTTCTGGCTTCGCTCCTAATGCTATATTGGTCTTGAAACCACCTTCAGATTTCCTATACATGGCCGCAATTGCTTGGTTTCCAATAGAAATAACCCTAATGTCTCGTGGAGGTCGATTGATCAACTCTTGAAGATAGAAGATCCTATCATGTGGGCCATCAGTTAATTCTCGTATCTCAATAATTGCATCAAGCGTATCTCTATCCTTAATTAGCATTACTCCTCGTCCCCAACTGCCTATGATCGGTTTTATTACGAAGGGAAATCCAATCTTATCGATATTTTCTAGTGTTCCATCTTTTGAAAAAGAAAAGTATGTTTTTGGAGTAGGCACGTTATGTTTTTTCAAAAGTAATGTCATGAACATTTTGTTGCCACAGTTGTTAGCAACTTCAAATTCGTTGATTACTGGAATATCTAAGAATTTTAAAAAAGCTGTAAAGTGTAATCCTCTAAAGTAACTGATACATCTTTCTAGAACGACATCTCCAAAATCAAAATCATTTTTTTTACTGTTTGTATTTACTTGAGTTACTTTTGCATCTAGCATAGATGTATCGTGGCCAAGCTCTGTTGCCGCTTTTTGCAACAGCTTTTCTTCTGACCTAATGCGGTCAAACACGATACAAATTTTTGACATTACTCTCCCCAGTCTTCACCTACAGTTTCTGCTTGTTTAAGCTCAACATTAGATCCATCTTTTTTTGAGATTTCATAGTCAGCTCCACAATCAGGGCAAGAGACAATTTCTCCTGTTAAGGCATCGTCTGGGATGTTTAGTTTTGCATCACATTCTGGACAGTTCATGTTTCAGTTCACCTTTTTCTTTGTAATTTATTAGCTTCTGTTGACTGCATTCCCCACAATTCTACAAATCCTTTTGCTAATTTTTGGTCAAATGATGATCCTTTTCCATATGTTGAAACTTTCTTACTGTACAGTGAGTACTTCGATTTACGGCCAACAACCCTCATACTTCCCTTGTACATCTTGAGTTTTACCGTTCCAGTAACACACTTTTGAGCCTGATCTATGAATGAATCAATGTCTGCCCTAAGTGGATCCTCCCACAAACCTGAATAGACTAACCAAGACCACTCATCATCTATGTATGATTTGAATTTGTTTTCGTGTTTTGTGTGAACCATTTTTTCTAAATCAGCATGTGCTTCAATTAGACAAGCAGCAGCTGGAGTTTCATAAACTTCACGGGATTTTATTCCAATAACTCTATCTTCTATATGATCAACAATTCCAACACCTGAAGCACCTGCTTTTTTGTTGATGTATTCGATCAGGCTGATTGGGTTCAACCTCTTTCTATCAACAGCTACTGGTATCCCTTTCTCAAATACTATTTCTAAATAACTTGGATTTGCTGGTAAGTTTTTTGTCTTTGTCCAAATGAAAGCATTACTAGGTGGCTCTTTAAATGGATCTTCTAATACTCCACCTTCAATAGCACGGCCCCAAAGATTTTGATCAATACTGAATTTTTTTGCAATTGCATCAATCTCTATGCCATGTTTTTTTGCAAACTTTAATTCAGTTTTCCTATCCAAATTCAAATCCCTTATCGGTGCAATGATTGGTAAATTCGAACCAGAACGTAATGTGATATCAAACCTAATTTGATCATTTCCCTTTCCAGAGCACCCATGAGCAAGTGCAGTTACCTTTTCTCTCTTAGCAATGTCTAGAACTTTTTTTGCAATTAAAGGACGAGACAAAGCTGTAGCTAAACAATATTTTTTTTGATAAAGTGAGTTAGCTTTGATGGAAGGAAAAATAAAATTGTCGACGAATTCTTTTTTAGCATCTATGTTATAGTGTTTTTTTACTCCAAGTTTTTTTGCTTTTGTCGCTATCTGTTTTTGATTATCACCTTGTCCAACATCCACAGTAACAGTTACAACATCCATGTCGTATTTTTCCTGTAGATACTTTACCACAACTGAGGTGTCAAGTCCTCCAGAAAATGCAAGTACAGCTTTTCCAGTCATAAAGTAACTCACTGACAATATGTTAGAATTTATTTTTTTTGTTTTGTTTTTTACAGCTTGGTTTTGTCAAAAAATTTACCCGATACGATTGCTCATAGCTTAAGCTAAAATTCGATGATTATTTAACAACCTACTATAACGCTGTTTTATGAAATTGCAATTAGCTCTTTCAATTGGAATTGTCTCAATCGTCATCATAATAGTAGCCGGCGCAATCATCAATTCTACAGAACTTTCACGTGAAAACAAGGTACGAGTTGCCTATTTTCCCAATGTGGGGCATGCCGTTCCAATTGTTGGAATAGAAAACGGAATCTTTTCCTCTGGCATTGGCAACGACACTAAAATTGAAACAAAATTATTCGATAGTGGCCCTCAGGTGGTCGAATCTTTATTTGCCAATTCTATTGATATTGCTTATGTGGGTCCGGGACCCGCAATTAATGCATTTTTAAAATCCCAAGATAACAACGTCAAAATTTTAGCAGGAGCTGCTAGTGGTGGAGCAAGTTTTATTGTTCATCCTGAATCAATGATAAACTCTGTAGATGATTTATCTGGAAAAAGAATTGCAGCACCTCAAATTGGAAATACACAAGATATTTCCTTAAGACATTTTCTTTCTGAAGGTGGACTTAAGCCTGCAGAAAAAGGTGGTTCTGTAATTGTTTTGAATGTTCCAAATCCAGACATCTACACTCTGTTTACAAAAGGTGATATTGATGCTGCTTGGGTCCCGGAACCATGGGCGACAATTTTAGTGAATGAGCTTGGGGGCTCACGTTTATTTTATGAAGAGGATCTTTGGAAAGACAATCAATTCGCGTCTGTGTTGTTGATTGGTAGAGTTGACTACATTCAACACAATCCTCAGATTGTTCAACGTTGGTTAAGTTCACACTATGAAACAGTAAATTGGATTAATGAAAATCCTGAAAAAACAAAAATTGTTTTCAATCAATTTATGAAAAAAACATTTGGAAAATCATTACCTAACGAAATTGTTTCTGAATCATTAGATAATTTAAAAATCACATCTGATCCAATTGGTGACTCGATCTTTATTTTTGCAGAACGTGCTGATTCTTTAGGTTACTTGGGTAGAGATGATTATAATCTGACTGACATTTTTTATGAGATTGGTGATAATAAATGACCAAATTTGAAGCAAAAAACATTGTAAAAAATTTTCGTCATGAAGACTACACACTAAGAGCACTTGACGGAATAAACCTAAAAGTTGAGGCTGGGGATTTTGTGTGTTTGGTTGGACCATCAGGATGTGGTAAATCAACATTTCTTAGGATTGCAGCAGGTTTGGATACTCCTGACGAAGGTGAGATAAAGTTTGATGGAAAAACAATAACTGGAACGGGTCCCGAAAGGATTCTAGTATTTCAAGAGGGGGCACTTTTTCCATGGCTAAAAGTGTCAGACAATGTTGAATTTGGTCTGAAGATGGCTGGTGTTCCAAAAGACGATCGTTCTCAGATTTCAAAACGGTTTCTTGACATGATGCAACTGACTAAATTTGCAAATGCTTACACTCATCAACTATCAACAGGTATGAAACAACGTGTAGCTATTGCCAGAGCATTGGTGATGGATCCTGATGTTCTTTTAATGGATGAACCTTTTGCAGCGTTGGATGCATTAACTAGAGACCTGTTGCTTGTTGAAATGCAACTAATTTGGGAGAAAACAAAAAAGACAATTATTTTTGTTACACACAATGTTTCAGAAGCAGTAGTCTTGGGAAATAAAATTGCCATTTTCAGTAATAGACCTTCTAGAATCAAAAAGGAACTGATTATTGATTATCGCAGACCAAGATTGGTAGAAGATGAGAACTTGATGAAATATCAAAAACAAATTTTAGCAGAGCTTCGACCTGAAGTAAAAAAATTAGATGGGAATAAAAAATGAGAAAATCTATTGGCAAAAAAATTGTTTTTTATGTAATTCTAGTAGTAGTTTGGCAAATAGTAGCTTTCACAAATATTTGGCCAAACAACATTTTTCCTTCCCCTATAGAGGTTGGAGAAGATTTAGCTTATAGTGCTGCAGATGGAAGTTTGTTTTATGGAATTGCTATAAGCATGAGCCGATTAATTGTAGGTCTTGCCATCGCAATATCTGGAGGAATTGTACTTGGAATTTTTATGGCAAGAGTTGAAGTAGTAAATCAGACCATAGGCTCATTAGTTTTAGGACTACAGTCAATTCCATCCATAGCATGGGTACCTCTTGCAATCTTGTGGTTTGGGTTGAATGATGGTGGAATAATTTTTGTGATAGTAATTGGAGCAATCTTTGCAGTAACCATTAACACCTACACTGGTGTAAAAAATATTGATCCAAACTACATTGCTGCAGCTCGAAATATGGGAGCAAAGGGAAGTCAACTAATCATACACGTTTTGATACCAGCTGCATTTCCCTACATGATTTCCGGATTTAGACAGGGATGGGCTTTTGCCTGGAGAGGACTTATTGGCGCAGAATTACTGTTCTCTTTTCTGGGTTTGGGTTTTTTGTTAAATGTTGGACGGCAACTAACTGACGTTTCTCAAGTAATCGCAATAATGATTGTGATAATGGGAATAGGAATTTTAGTAGATGGATTTGTTTACAAACGTCTAGAAAATAAAGTAATGTCCAAGTGGGGGCTGCGTTAAACTAAAATGAATCCCAAAGAACTCTGAATTCTAGGTCTGGCAGAGTCAAGTTCTTTGGGTATTCAAAAATGACTCTGGTTTTGTTATTAATTATTAGTTAATAGATAGCTGTTTGTTCAAATTGATACACATCTTTGTATTTCAGATCAAGACTTTAATTCCAACTAGGTCTTTATTTTTAACGAAATCAAAAATGCTGCAACGATAATAGCAATTGCAAAGTACATCACTGAAACGTAGCTATATGCAAAAGCGATCAAGCCTGCAATTATTGGTCCTACTACTGTCGCAATTGAAAGAGTAGAGCTGAATATTCCAGTCGAGGTTGACTTGGGGTTGTGTGCCATCAAGTGAAAGTTACCCCCTATGAACAAAAATGCCCATGTGGCACCCACCAATGCCATAAACGGCATCGCCATCCACCATTCTGTAATAAACGACAATCCCACAAAAACAAAAATGGTTAATCCTACACCAATCTTGAATTTTGTAACATTTGCAATTCTGATCCTAGTTGCCATCAAAGTCATTATCACAAATGCAGTTATAGTGTTGGAAACATACACAATGGAAATCTGATAGAGTTCTGCACCAAACTGTTCCATCAACATTATCGGTAGAATCATCCAGACAGAGCTGGCACCGATATGTCGTAATAACAGCGACAAAAACAGGAACTTGTTTTTGATAATGACTCTTTTTGTGGTTCCTGGTTTTAGCTCCTGCGCCAATGTGATATTTGGCAGCTTTGCAGTGAATCCTAGTCCAACCAAAAACAAACCACTAGCAACCAAAAAGATTAGTTGTGTATCGTTTGCAAGACCTGCTGCCACTATGCCTGCCATCCAACCGAGTGCGTTAAATGATACCACAGAAGCTACTTTGCGTTTGTCTTCGCCAGCTTCATAGGCGTATGCTAACATTGCAGGAATCATTATTCCCGTTGTGATGCCTGCACCAATTCTAGCCAGTAATAATAGCAAAATATCATCTGCAAAATAGTGCAGTCCAAATGTTATTGCACAACCAATAAACCCAATTCTAATGAAAAGAAGCCTCTTTCCTTTTTTGTCAGATACTCGACCAAAGTAGAGCTCGGATAAAATCTGTGCAAAGGAGAATGACGCAACAATAATTCCAATCTCAAAAAGAGATTCTGTTACTCCTTTTGCAATAATTGGCATA
>JADFLH010000034.1 GCA_022564515.1 Nitrososphaerota archaeon | reverse complement strand
AGCGTAAACGTTTTAGTAAACGATTCTGATCCTGACGGCGACACTCTTTTGCTAGCTTCTTTTGATTCAACTTCTTCAAACGGCGGAACTATTGCCAGAGATGACAATGGAACACCTGGTAATACCAGTGATGATATACTTGTCTATACTCCATCTTTGAACTTTAACGGTGTTGACACTTTCAATTATACTGTTTCAGATGGCACACAGAGTGATACCGGCAGTGTTACTGTAACTGTAACTGCAACAAACGATGCTCCAACAGCTAGTGATCAAAGTGTAACAATATTACAGGATACGCCAATCGACATAACGCTGACAGGAAGTGATGTGGATGGAGATTTGATAACTTTTGCTATTGTAGCTGGACCAAGTAGCGGTGCACTTTCTAACTTTGATTCTGCAACTGGCTCGGTAACTTATACCCCGAATGGTGGATTTTTTGGTTCAGATAGCTTTACCTTCCACGTTAACGATAATTTGGTAGACAGCAATACTGCGACAATATCAATAACAGTTGAAGAAACCAATGTTGCTCCAATTCTTGATCCCGTTGGAAACAAAATAACAGATGAGTTAGCACTTTTAACGTTTACAGCTACTGCTACAGATTCGAACTCTGGTCAGACTCTAACATTTAGTCTTACGAGTATTGTACCCCCTGGCGCCTCAATTACTTCAGCCGGTGTGTTTAGCTGGACACCATCAGAATCTCAAGGACCTGGTTCATATACTTTTGATGTGGTTATCACAGACGATGGGCTTCCTCCATTATCTGACTCGGAAACAATAACTGTGACAGTAAACGAAGTTAATGTTGCTCCAACTGCTGATGATCAAAGTGTAACTACACAAGAGGATACAGCTGTTTCAATAACACTTACTGCATCAGACGTAGATGGTAACCCACTCACCTATTCTGTTCAAACTGGTCCATCCAATGGTGTTCTTTCAGGAACTGCTCCAAACTTGACGTATACTCCTGATCTAGACTATGATGGAGCTGACAGTTTTACGTTTGTTGCAAATGATGGTACAGTAGACAGTACTCCTGCAACAGTATCAATCACTGTCAATCCAACGAATGAAATGCATGTTCAAAGTATTGATATGACTGCAAAGGTAAAAGGAAAAAGTACCAAAAGCCAGATCTTTACAAGTGTGACAATTGTTGATGCTGATGGTCCAGTAGCAGGAGCTCAAGTGACAATTGAATTGACTGGATTTAATGCTGGGGTAACTGATACAACAACTACCGATTCTAGTGGAACTGCAACATTCACGTTCAGTAGTGCCAAAGCAGGAAATACATATACTGCTACAGTTATTCTTGTTTCCAAAACTGGATTTACCTATGATAATCCACCCATTCAGCCTTCCGATTCAATCACCATTTAGTTTGTCTTAAAAAACAAATCATCATTTCCCAATTCCTTCTTTTTTATTTTAAATTTACATTTGATACGAACTGTAAGTTTGAAATGTAAACGCTCCATTAGAAATTTAATGGAGAAGCGAGTTACTAATAATAGTGCCAACTTTAACTCAAGAAATCAAAGATTTTGTGAACAAACAAAGGATGGGTTATGTAGCAACGATTAGTCCTGCAAATAAACCCAATTTGTCACCAAAAGGAACCACGATTGCTTGGGATGATAATCATTTAGTATTTTCTGGAATAAGATCAGATCAAACAATTTCAAACTTGGAAATAAATCCGAATTTGGAAATTAATGTGGTAGATCCAATAAGACGCAAAGGCTACAGATTCCAGGGAACAGCTAAAATTCTTTCTGATGGTGAAGAGTTTGAAAAGATTTTGTCTCATTACAGAACCCTTGGTGTAAAGAGTAAAATGAAGACCATAGTTCTAGTTGCAATCGATGTGGCAAAAGAGATAACCTCTCCTTTGTATGACCTTGGTCTTACCGAACAAGAAATTGTTTCAGAATGGAAAAAGCGTTATTTCCCTGATTAATTTCAATTCGTTGACATTTGATACGAACTGTTAATCGACAGTTCACTAAAACTCTTTTTTCCTCATTCTTCCTCACATATTTTTCTTAAAATCGTGCAAGATGGACAGCGTATTGTTAAAGTCATCAAAATTATGGTAACTCATTTAATGATTAAGAAAACAATGACAATAACTTCTCTTGCAATACTTGTTGCAGCAATTTCTGTTTTAACTACAATTACAATAGTTCAAGCAGATCCAACTGGTGACGATGTAGATATCAATATTCCAACAGCAACTATTACAGATGATACTGTAGTAGTTGGTGGAGGTGTAGAGTATACTAGTACCATGCCAGTAGTGGATGCTGAACTTCTTTTCACAGATGGAAACGCTGATTTTACGGTAGATTTCTTAAGTGAGGTCTCAATCAATATAGCAGGTACAGGTGTTCTAGATGGAACATTTTTCTTTACTGGTGCAACTGATGGTGAGATAGACTTTGTTGATGCTAACGGTGATGAATCAGTCCAAATAAGTGAATTATCTCTTGGCGCTACTCCAGGTGTAACTGTAGTTGATGGAGGAACCGCAACCCTTACAGCTAGCGCACACCCCATAACGGTAGATATTGACGGCGGAGCTGAAACGGTTGACATAGATTTAACCGCTGGATCTCCTGACACAAATAACA
Organism: Nitrososphaerota archaeon; assembly: GCA_022564515.1. Taxonomy (GTDB): domain Archaea; phylum Thermoproteota; class Nitrososphaeria; order Nitrososphaerales; family Nitrosopumilaceae; genus DRGT01. Next base: position 11,705 of record JADFLH010000034.1, on the reverse strand, counting down.
TTGTTGTCACTATTAGTGACATTCAATGGGAAATTGGTGGTCTTGGAGCAATTGGTGAATTCACTTGTGCATCAAGTGTAGGTGCTACTTCAACTCCTTTGTTTAGCAAGGATACACTGAAGGTTACCATTTCTTCCGTTGTAATTGGTGATGTAATTGATATCACTTGCGACTTCGTAGCATTCCATGGTGAAATAGATAAAGTGCTGTTGGAAACCTGTCTTAGTACTGAACTTGAAGTCAAAAGATCAATCACCCAAACGTGTACCTTTAACATCACATACGACGGAGATCGTGCTACAATAACTGATACGATTTCTGCAGGATGGGAAGAAGATCCAGTAGTATTCGTTGATGATAATGGTGAATGTTCTGTCGATGCGCCAAAAGGCAAAAACAAAAAGGACAATAATAAAAGTGCGACAGGATTTACATGCGAAAACGTAACTACTCCTGCAGATTTTGATGTAACTGTCACAACAAGAGAAAGTCCTGGTAAAGGTCATACAAAGCAAGGTGTCGTAGTATTCAAACCAACATCTTGTGGAACTATCGATATCAATAGTGGTGCAAAAGCCATACTATTAGATAGTAATGGTGATGTTGTGCTTGGTACCTTGGATGGTTTACCAATAGTACTGGATTCAACAGATCCATTGTCTGTTGACGTAGGCGAAAATACATCAGACGGCATCGCATGTGCGGAAGCCTAATCACATTCCATAGAACAAACTAAAACCTCCTTTTCTTTTTTTTATTTCCCAACTAACCCTTACGTCATAACTCTAGTCATAACGGAAAATTCACACACAGAAGGGGAGGATTGCTTTTTTAAAGAAGAGCTATAGTTTGTTTTGTGAATCTGAATCAATTTCTATTTCTTTGCCGTTCTCGAGTGAATCAAATTCTTCTTTTGTTATAATTATTAGTGGAATGTTTGCCAAGGCACATCCTGAGACAGTGGTAAGATCAGCCTTTTTGCATACCATTGCAAGGGGTGCTGAGTTATTTGATTTTAGTGAAAAGATAGTATATGCTCCTACACTGCTTCCAATTCCATGTGGAAAAACTAAAACAACATCCTTAATTGATTTTTGAAAAAGATCGTGGTTTTCATCTCTAATGAATCCGGTTTTCTTGTCAACAGCACCAAGAAAATTTATTGGGCTGCTTGTTTTCATTACAATTCCCTTTGCCGTTCCTTTGACAATTGTTTTAATTGTCATTTTGTCTCATCCTGAATAATTTTTGAAAGTGGTTTAAGATTAACACCGACACCGTTTGAGTTTTTTAAGTAATATGCACCTTTAATGCTATTTGTTATGACAGAATCTACATCTTTTTTGTCAATCAATGGAGTTAGACATGTACAACAATCAGATAAAATTTCACAACCGGCTCTTTCTAATTCGTTTGCATAAGTCAGTTTTCGTGCTTGTTGCTGAACTACTCTGGGACAAAAAACCATGCATCTTTTTTTGAATGATTTATTTTTTAACATAGAAGCCAAATCTGAAATTTCATCTAGTCCTAATTGTGGGCTCCCAAGTGTTATCAAGTCACCACTGTCAGATGTGTTAAGTTCATCATGAATTTTTTGTAATTCCTTTTCATCAAAATCAACTTTTTCAGATTTTTCATCATCATCTAAAACAAATTTACCACATGTTCCAGAGGTTCCCATTCCACCACACAGAGATTTGCAGCTTCGCTTGTTCAGGTTCTTTACACCACTAATTGAAACAGAGCTACCAGCGATTTTACCTGCAAAATATCCTAGCATTCCAAATGTCATTTCGTTTGGGTTTTCGATCTTGATTCTTATTGTAAGATTTGGTGAATCGTCCTTTCTCAGATCCGAATAAGGACTTTTACCGGTGAGGGCACTTGCTAAAGCACTAAATGCACTTTCCTTATTTGTCTTTAGATGACCGATCGAATTTGCATAAATTGCAGCGTTGGTTTCAGCAAATGATACTTGAGTTCCCTTTTCAGGAAGATCAAAGATTTCGTATGGAATACAAGAAAATGATGGTACGACTCCCATTCTTTCATAAGAATCCTTTATGCTTTGTTGTTTCTCTAGGAAATTTTCATTCAAATTATAATTTGAAACATTATCAATGTCAAAACCCATTGGGTTTAACGTGGTTCTTGTTGCAACTTTTGCATCTTGACTGAGCTTTGAAAGAAATTCCTCACCTGCATCTCCAATGGTATTATAATTTACACCAGAAAGATGAGCCCATTTTATTGGAATGAGTCTTTCAGCGTTAAAAGCTTCACCGGTAGCAACTAGAATTCTAAAAGCAAGTTCTAAAGTTTCGCCTTTTTCTCCTTTTAGTGCAGCTTCTTCCTGCCTTGTTAATTCCATTGATTGATCAATTCATGACAGATATAATACTTGTATGACCTAGCAATATTAGAAAAATGAAAAAAATTCTTCAAGGAATGGTTGAAACTATGAATGCAGTAAATCCACCACGAATAACTGCGTTAAAAGAACTTCATGAAGCAGAGACTGAGGGCCCGTTTAGTATTTTGATTGGAACAATACTATCTGCACGTACAAGAGATGAAAACACCACTAAGGTGATGAAAAATTTACTTTCCCATTACAAATCACCAGAGACTCTTTCAAGTGCTAAAGTTAAAGAAGTTGAAAAGATTATCAAACCAATTGGGTTTTACCACGTTAAAGCAAAAAGGATAATCAAAGTAGCATCAATAATAAATTCTCAATATGGAGGAAATGTACCGGATGATTTTGAAAAACTTATTGAACTTCCAGGCGTAGGAAGAAAGACTGCAAATTGTGTTCTCGTTTATGCTTTTGATAAACCTGCAATTCCGGTGGATACTCATGTTCATAGAATATCAAACAGGTTAGGTCTTGTACGAACAAAAGCTCCTGAAGATACTGAAAAAGAATTAATGAAGAAAATTCCAAAAAAATATTGGCTTGAGATAAATGATACATTTGTCATGTATGGTCAAAATATCTGCAAGCCGGTTTCACCGATGTGTGATGTTTGTAAAATTAAAAGAAAATGTAATTACTACAAATCTAAGAAATTGGTCTAATTGTACATTTAATTTCTCGAGTCCTAACGAATTCATTGACAAAGAGTAAAAATAGTTTAATCATTGAATAAATAATCTAGAGAATATTACGAAGAGTGTAATACGAATCTAAGATGATAATTATATATGTTGTTTAAAACTTTACCAAATAATCTATTTATTCGATAAAGCAAATGGCAATGTATATGTCACATTCTATGAATGTTTTTGTTTCAACTTTGATTATGACAGTTGGTATTTTTCTTTCTCCTACTGCTACAGGACAAGAAATGCAAGATATTGAAACCTTGTTTGAGGAAGGTGTAAACAAAATTCAGTTTGGTGAATATGAACAAGCATTAACATACTTTGACAAAATTCTAGAACTTGATCCTGAAAATGTGAAAGCCTTAATGAATAAGGCATCCGCCCTTATCTACCTTAAAAAACATTCAGATGCGATATGTTATTTTGACAAGGTCTTAGAAATTGAACCAAAAAACGTAGATGCATTATACAATAAGGGAACAGCTCTTTCATACATTAAGGAATATGATGAAGCATTTTCGTATTTTGATAGAGTTTTAGTAATTGACCCTGAAAACCTAGAGGTAATAGTTGCAAAAACAAATATTCCTAGCCGAGAGATTCTTGAGTCACAAAGAGGCGAAAAACCAATAATAAAAAAAATCTACCTTCAAATGAGTGTCTGGAATTCAAATGGTAATTTGGTAACTTACATAGAAGCAGAAGATATTATCATTTCCGATCTATATCCTGATGATTATAGTTTTCTTAATCGTATTCTTGAGCTAAGTTGTAGTAAATGGACGGATTCTAACGAAGAATATGTAGCAAGGAATTCGATTACAAGAGAGAGTGTAACGATAAACGATCAAGATTTTAAATTGGTGACAATTCATACTTCTGGTGATTTTTTTGGCCATAGTATTGCGGTGTCAAAACCTAGGCTATTGGTTATAGAGCCAGATTTAGGGTGGCATAGATTGTTAGTGGCCAACGTTGACAGTTATCTACTAACGTCTGGAGACAAATATGACATTTTATGGAAGGTCTTGAGACCTATTGATTAACCTTTTTGAAAATAAAGTTCCTATTCCTATTGCAAAGAAAACCAAGAGTGGGATGTATCTATATGGTTCAGGAGTAATTGATGTAAGACTAGTCAATAACGGAACTATCAAAAGCATTCCCAAAATCATTATCAATATAGAGTCAGCTTGCATTATCCCTCTTCTTGATACTAGGTATAATCCAACAACAAGTGGCAAAACTAACGTCAAAACCAAACCATCGTATCTTAGTTGATAAGAAAATGCGGTAAATCCCCTCCAAAAAGCAAGATCAGCAAAGCCACCCCCATAGTAGCGTAGAGGTGAATCTATTGGCAAATCACCCAAGTAAAAAACTGCAATGAATAATGCGATAATTATTCCATAGGGAATCAAAGCTTTGATTACATCTCTTTTAGGTATACCTGATCGATATATGAAAAATAATGACATTGGTAGAAAAGCTGCTGTCAATGCTTTTGAAAATACAGAAAATATAAATGCAAAAGGAGAAAGATACCATTTTTTGTATATAGTATAAAGAGAAACTAAATACAATACTATCCATACGTTATCATAAGTGGCAGTAGTATCGTATTCCAAAAATAAAGAACTTTGAAGTATTACAATGACAGCAAGTATTCCTGAGAATCTTTTTTGGGAAATCTTGACCGTAATAAAATATGTCAATATTAGCAATGCAATACTAAAAAAAAAGGGCATTACCCTAATGTTATCAAAAATATTGATCGAAAGATTTAGCAGAAAGTATCTGAAATTGGCAATGCCTTTGCCGTCCTGAAAACTCCAATTTTCTGCGGCGTTTTTGACACCAGGAAAATCTCCCCAGAATTCAACTTCTTGTAATTCTTGCACAGTAGAACCTACATGATATGAAATCAAAATTAACATAATTATCAAAGCTGTAGGTTTTGATAGCTCAAAATCTAGAATTTTTCTAATTGTTTTTTCTACTATTTGAGGAAGTCTTTTCGTAAAATGAAGAACACATAGAATTAACAATACAGAATTTACAACTAAAAAAGGGAGGGCCCAGACTCCTAGCTCAAATGGATTGATTGGTATATCTCCTTGATACGGACTAACAGAAACTACAAGCAAGGCTGGAAAAAGTACAGACAGTATAATGACAAGTACCACTGCTAATGTAGTCACAAAAACAATGTTTGAAATTATATTTGATCTTCTTTGCATTAGTCTTGATTAGTCTTGATTCGTCATATCCGAGAGATATAGTTTGAGGAAATGTACTTTTAAAAAATAAATCTAACAAAATTGACAGTTCGTATCAAATGAAAATTAAATGAACAAAAACGAAATCTGAATCTAAGAAAAGCGATTCTTAGTCAAAAATAAAATTCCAGCAACAATGCCAACTGCAGCTGTAACGTAAAATGGGAAAAGGTGGAATATATTTTTAGATGGATCACCAGAAAGAAGTTCGAAAGTAAAACTTCCAGAATTTACTGCAGGTGGATCAGTTGAGGACTCCATTCCATGAACTGAATAAGAATCAATAGAAAATAATCCTATATCCAAGTTGGAAATAACAATTCTTAATCCATTATTAACAGTCAAACCTGCTCTATCGGTATAAGAAACAATTATTTTGGCGTCAGGGGTCCAGCCTCTTTCAAGCATACTATGAATAACTACATATCCCTCTTTAGGAACCTGAGCTGCTACCCAAAGTTTATAGTCAGGAGGACTTCCCATTCCAATCTCTAAGAACTTGTCTTCAATTTCAGCATCATAGAATCTAATTACGGCATTGCCATCTGGGTTTCCATATAGCAGTTTATTGTTAAAGATTACTTGCCAGCTAATGGCATGAACGTCTTCGAATTCTACCGATAAAGTATCTCTTGCAACTCTATTGAACTCGTAAAATGGTACTTCTTCTTCGTGTAAAATTAATGATGGGTTTTTAGTTTCTTGAGCATAAACTGGGTTTAGAAAAAATATTGCTAAAATCCCAATTACAAAATAATACACAAATTTTTTCAATGTTGGCACGAATAAAAATCTAGTCTACAAATGGTTTATCGAAACTCAGAATTATTTTTGAAACTTCTGGTCGTAATATGAATTCTGATGGGGTTTTTCCTTCTTGAATCATTTCTCTGAGTTTTGTTCCACTAATTTGTTCTCTTAATTCAATACCATGTGGACATGTTTTTTGATTTGTAAAGGTAAGACATTTTTTACAATAGAAAAATGCAGGAAAGAAAATCGGTGTGACTTCTAAATCTGGATAATCATCAAAAATTTTATGTGCTGCAAAAGGATCATAATAATTTCCCACACCAGCATGATCTCGTCCTATAATGATATGAGTGCATCCATAGTTTTGTCTCATTATGGCGTGATGAATTGCTTCTTTTGGGCCAGCATACTTCATTTCAGTATGAAGAGTAGCGAGTTTACATCTGTTTTGTGGATAATAATATTTGATAAGCGTCTCATAACACTTTACAATTACCGGATCAACAAAATCACCAGATTTTTTCTTTCCTATTAGCGGATTCACAAAGACGCCGTTTAGTGTAGTAATTGAGGTTTTTTGTAGCATCTCGTGTGCTACGTGGGGGGGATTTCTTGTTTGAAAGGCTACGATTGTTTTCCATCCTGCTTCCTTGAAGGCTTTTCTTGTTTGAAGAGGGGTCATTCGATATTTCCGAATTTCTGTTTCCTCCGGTCGTTGGATAAAATCTATAGTTCCACCCACCAACATCTCTTTCATGGCTTGGGTTTTTGCAACACCGGGGTGCTTGATATCAACGGTGCCATAAACTCCTTGGACCATCTTTTCTTTATCAAAAGAAAATATCTCTTCTACATTCAGTATTGCCATTCCAGATCCTTGAGGATTTTTTAAAAGGACTTTACCCGCATCTTTCATTTTTTTGGCGGTTTCATCATCAACATCTAAAACTGTGGGCATCGTCCATGCCAGTTCATTAACCAATCTTCCTTTGGAAATTACCCTTTCGAAATCTTCTTGACCTAAAAATCCTTCAAGAGGGCTAAAAATTCCATCTGCAATGTTTTCGACATCATTTGCCAAATCTTGATTAATAGAGATAGAAAATAATCCTGCAGGATCTTTTTTTGATAGTCGATTTACTAATTTTCCACCGTGTGGATTTATTCCTACAATGTTTTGTGTCATTATTTAGCTACGAACCATGTTCCATGTGAAGACCACATTCTTTTTCCTTCTGTGATTCCCACCACCAACGTCCTGCTCTAAGATCTTCACCTGGTTTTATTGCTCTTGTACATGGAGCACATCCAATACTTGGATAGCCTTTATCAATCAATTTATGATATGGAATGTTGTTCAGTTTTAAGTAGTCCAAAACTTGGTCCCATGTCCATCCAATTAAAGGATTAATTTTTACAATGCCGCCAAAGTTTTCATCAATCTCAAGCATATCTGTGTTTTCTCTCGTTGTGGTCTGCTCACTTCTTATTCCTGTTATCCATCCATCTAAGCTAGACAACATTTTCTTTAATGGATGAACTTTACGTATTCCACAGCAAAGATGTCTATTTTCAACACTATCATAGAACAGGTTTATACCTTTTGTACTAACCATTTCTTCAACCTCTTTTGTGTCAGGAAACATCACTTCAAATGAAATGTTATATTTTTTTGAAAGCTCATCCATTATATCATAGGTTTCTTGGTATAATCTGCCTGTATCCAATGTAAAGATTCTTGCTTTTGGATTTATTTTTCCCAACATATCTATGAGAACAGAATCTTCAGCACCAAAACTAGATGCTGTTGCCACTCGTGGATGAAGGTTTTCAAGAGCCCATTTAATTGCGTTTTGTGGGGTTTTTAGTGTCGGATTAATTTCATCAATTTCTGTCTGAGTAAATTTGGCCATGAACAGGTTTGCTTTGAGTTGTATTATAATTATTACTAAATGTTCAGGTATTCTAAATTATAAACAGCTAGAAACTATGAAAAAAAGTGACTGAAAATGCATACGTGGTGGTTTTTCCTGCTGTTTTTGCAAAAAATAAGTTGAATTCCTTAACATCCAACATTAAAAAAATACTCAAAATAAGAGGTCAAGAATTTCAAAAAATAAGTCGTGATGATTCAGTGATTGTTGTTGATACAAATGATCCTGTTTTTGCCTCTTCTTCGATAAACTTGCTTTTTGGTATTGAAAAAGTTGCAATCGCAAAACAAGTAAAAAATGATTTTAATACCGTTGTTTCTGAAATTACAAAAATTGGTTCTAATCTCCTTCTCAGGGGAGAAAAATTCTTTGTTCAAGTTGAAGGCCATTCATCTGGTTTTCTCACCAAAGATGTTGAAATTTCAGCCACTTCTTCAATTATTGAAAAGTCAGTAAACCTTGGTGCAAAACCTGGGACTGAAGAAAAACACGACAAACTTCTTTACGCATATCTTACTAAATCTAATGCCTACGTTTGTATCTTTATTGATAATGGACATGGTGGTATTCCCTATAATTCTCAAAATGAAAAAATTGTATGTGCTATTTATGATGAATTATCAGCTGTATCCTGTATTGAAACAATCAAAGAAGGTTTTGATACAAAGATCATTATATGTTACAAACAGAAATCAGATCTTACAAACTTGGTGAAAATATTGAACCAAATTTTGCCAAGAACTATAAAACCAAAAATCGTCTTGGAGTTTTTCCAAATTCCAATTAAGGGTTCGAGCCCAAGAAATTTGTTAATTTTGATAGATTCAGTTAAGGAAATTTTGATTCGTGTGGCTAAATTAGAGAAAATAAAGAGGATATCTCTTGCACTATCACCCTTAATTTTTCCATTAAGTTTTGTAGAGAGTTCAATAAAACAGATTTATGAAAATAATTTTTCTACCTTTACTCCTCTCTCGGGTTTAGACAATGATATTTTTGAGGGTGCTAAAGAAATAGGGCTGGGCAAATATCTTTCAAAAATTGAAAAATTAGGTAAGATGAATTTCTCGAATCAATATTCATCTAAAAAAGAAATAAAAAAAATTGCTGAGAATGCCTTCAAGACAAGAAAGGTCATATCAGTTGTTATTGGTCCAAATAACATCCATGAAATCCTTAATGCGCTAGAACAAAATCGCTGAGAATTTAAACTGTGTCCATTGATTTGAATACATGATAAAGATAGGAGAATTCATCTATCCATGGGGTAGTGGTCACTATTCTAGAATGATGAGATTAAACGATGTCCTTCCAGATTACATTAGGGAGGAATTTGAAATCCATTTTTCAAGTAAAGATCATGTCTATGAAAAATTGTTAGAAAAATTTCCAGAAAAACACGAACAAATTCATGAAATCTTAATGCCTACACCTATTGATGGAAAATTTGGTCCAAGTGTTTCTCTATCAATAATAAACATACTTCTTCCAATTGCTGAAAATCCCCCACTACTCAAACAAATTGCAAGTTATCTAAAAGATGAAAGTAGATTGTATAATAAAGAAAAATTCGATCTTGTAATTAATGATGGAGATATAGGTTCAAATATAATTGCAGAAAATCGAGGAATTCCAAGCCTCTTTGTTACTAATCAGTTTATGCCAAAACTCTGGAAATCAAAATTTTATTTTTATCCTTCATTAGCATTTCTGGCAAGACAGATTGCCAAAGCTTCTAAAATTTTAGTTGCTGATTCACCACCTCCATATACGATTTGTGAATTTAATCTGAATTTTCCTAAAAAATTAGATGATAAAGTTACATACGTAGGTCATTTCATAAATTCTAAAACAACACAAGCCAAAGCCAGTACAGATTTAGAGAATTTAATTCAAGATTCAGAGTTTGGTTATTGGATGCGTACTGGAAATAAATCAACAAATAAAGTGACAGGTGCAAAATATTCTCAGGTTTTTAGCCAACCTGAAATGAAAGATGAAAAACGAATTGTTTCTCATGCAAGAAAAGATCTTTCTATCGATAGCGTTTTAGGAAAGGATGGAAAAAAATACAAAATTTCTGAAGCGCTTGAAAAGAAAATTGATTGGCTTCAGATAGATGTTGGATTTTTAGCAGAACATGAAAAGGATTCTGTTTTGAATTTATGTAAATATGTTGTACTCAATGGTTCTCATACAGTTATGGGGGAAGTTTTAGGGGACAAAGTAAAGCCGATAATTGGCATACCGGTATATGATGAACATACCAATCAGATTAGGTGGGCAGAGAGCAAAAATCTCGGAATTTTGGCCAAGAATGAAAAACGGGTGATATATGCAATTGCTTCCATCAAAAACAACTATAGTAAATTTGAAGAAAGTCTTCATGAGTTTTCAAAGAATTTTGTAAAAAATGGAGCAGAAAATTCTGCTAAAATAGCAAATGAAATTCTTGAAAATAAGAAATAATAGTTTTCTTAAGTAATCCTAGGTGTCTGGTACGCGGTATTTTCGACGGGCGAACTGACCGTTTTACGGAATGAGGATATAATCCGCGTACCAGATCCTCTCAAATGATTTTAATCAATCTAATCTACAAGTGGGAACGCTTTTATGGAAAAAATTGGGCAAGATACTGGTGGTAAGCTGTCCAGAGTGCGTAGCAAAGGAAAAGAAGGCCATTCAAGAACGTAATGTTGATAATCCTGATGTTAATCTCTTCGAACTTTTTGAAAAAATTGAAATGTCAATGAAATTTGATCCTACTACAAAACACTTCGTTTGTAAAAGATGTGGATTATACGCCACAAGGGAACAAGTTGGGGATATTTATGAGCGTCTTAATCGTAAGGAAAAGACCAGGCAAGACCATCAATATGATTATCTAGATTGGTGGCAGAAAAGTAAGAAAGAGAAACAACAACATCAGTAGATGTAAAATGGTAAAAAAAAAGAAGATATACCAAAATGGGTTTCTGATGAAATACAGTCTGCAAAATTTGAAAAACCTGTTTCTATAACAAGTAGTGGCTACATTTTAGAAATTTATGATGGTGATGAAAAAATAGATGCCCAGTTATATGAACCCGTTGAAGATGGGAGACACATTGTGGCTATGGATTTACCAAAAAATATCAAATCTGTTGAATTGGAGAAAGGAGTCGTCTATCAGTTTACGTTTGATTCCAACAAGGCGCCCTTAAATAAAAAAGTAATAGAATATTTGCAAAAAGAAAAAGAAATTGAAATGAGTGCAATCTACCAGTTCAAATTAAAAAATCTTGAACTGGTAGGTGATGATTCATCAGAATCAACAGATGTAGAAATAGAATAGATTAATTTTATTTTGAGTTTTTATTGATTTTAATCTGTTTTCTAAATGCTGAGCCTACAATCGGATTAATAAAATAAGGAAAGGTGTGTTTTGCCCAAACCGCTCCACGTACCACAGAGGGTACAATTATTTCGAGTCTGGAAGAATTAGCTGCTTTCACTACTACTTGTGCTACTTTTTCTGGACTTAATGAAGTTGGAGAATATTTTGGCATAGTATCAAAAGAAGGATGATCAAAGAAATTCGTTCTAACCATAATTGGACTAACTACCGTTACTCTAACCCCAGTATTTT
>JADFLH010000072.1 GCA_022564515.1 Nitrososphaerota archaeon | reverse complement strand
ACTCTTGACAAATACGAAAAAATCCTGTCGGATGGATGCAAGCTTGTCATGGTGGCCATGCCTTTGATTTCAATTCTGTCGAATAGAAAGGAATACCCGTTTTATTTGATGAGATTTCCTTTCAGAAAGACAAAAAATGAGGATGTTTGGGCATCCTCTGTTCTTCTAAAGAAGGGAACGTTTAACGAATTATTGGAAGAAATGAAAATAGACCCAGATTGGAGGTTTGATATTCAACTAATCAGGAAGTTGGCTAGAATTAGATTCGCTTAGGAACCCTGCACATTCTTATACCGTTCTCTTGAATGAATTTCTTTCCTAATTTATTCATAGGAACAGTGCAGTTCCTGCTAACAATATGCACAATCAATACTTGATTGTTTTTGTTGGAATTGTTTGTCATGTCGGCTATCTGCTTTTGTGATCGCGGTGATTTGAAATCTTTTAAATTATTTTTCACTTCAAAGTTAACCGTTACTTTTTTATTTTTACACTGGCCATCTAAACGACGATCTTCTTGTTGAACTTCTTTTTTACATCTTGTTAGTCCTTGTTCCTTGAGTTTAGTTATGATGGAGGCTACTCCGTTCTTGTGTGTTAAATTCACAAGTGTTTGAAAAACTAACTACCTAATAAAAGATCAAAGGAGTTACAACACATTTGTTGCTTTGCTTACTTCTTTCTTGTCAACATCCATTGATTTTGTCTACCAACCCGTTTCCCTTTGATCAAACCTTCCGCCTGTAGTTTGTACAGATGCAACTGCGCTGTGTTGACTGTCATGACAAGCATGATAAAACCGGAATCAAAATGGGAAAAGATTTGATGGCAATCTATTACGGAACAATCCTAAAAAATCAAAAACAGAAATAATTTTTGTTTAGTTTAATTGAGAGTCATTTGCTATATTTTGCGTAACTCATGGTGAAGATTAAGAAAATACGTATAGACGGCCTTTATTCATATCATCATTCTAGGGAGATTTTCTTTGGTGATAAAAATATCATCCTCGGACCAAATGACGCTGGTAAAACCTCAATTTTCAAGGCTCTCGATTTCTTACTTGTTACCCTAGCAAGGTACGATGGTGAATTAGAGAAACCATGGCACGAATTGTGTGAGTATGCATTGATATCGTTAGATCTGCACTTGTCAGATATAGTAGAAAGACGTATACTGCTGGATTTACTTTCTGTGAAGCCTGACGCCTCATCAAGTACCACTTTTCACTTGGAGAGCTTCAACCAGGAGCAGATATTACTTGAAAAAGTCAAGAACGTAACGCTCACTGTAATTTGGGATGTTAATAATTTCCGTGATGATCGTCACAACTTCAGAATATATCTGCATGTTCCAGCACTTAATCTGAAAGTTCATTCTGATGGATTCAATTCTGGTTGTTATGTTCATGTAGATGAAAGTGAGAAACCAACTAGAGAAAATCCAATCACCTTAGTAGATATTATTAATTCTATTGACTTGGAGAAAAATTCGGAAGAAAAACTAAAGGAAAAATTTCCTGAAGAATCAGAGACAAATATTGAAGTCTATAACATACGTGACCCTACTCAGTTTACTGATAAAGATTCGCAGCATATGGTTTTAACTGCGCCAACAACGGTTAGATTGGTTCGTCTATTCAAATACAGTGGTATAGAATCTCAACAGGGTCAAAATTATTCATTCTTTTACATTTTTTCCAACCTATTGAAAGAACGAATTACATTAATTTCGCAAGAAAGAAGATTTAGGGACTCCGAGGATCTAGTGAAGACTCCATTAAAAGAAGATGGAAGCAACTTGCAAAGTTATCTCTTTTGGTTGCAAAGTAGTGAGGATCGTGAGGACGATCAGACATATCAAAATATCAAAAAATGTTTTCAGGACGTGATGGCATATCAGAAATTATCATTTCGTATTTTCCTGAGCGAAAAGGAGGGAGAAAAGAAAGATCAATGGGACTGGGGACCTAAAAGCAAAATTCCTGACAAAATGAAAGTAATTTTTTTGGAAAAAGTAAAAGATTCCGAGAATAAATATAGTTTTAATTCGGTTGGAGCAGGCGTACGAGAATGCTTGTTCTTAATTACAAAATGCCTTTCTTCACAGCATGGTGTGATTGCAATGGACGAGCCAGCGTTGAATTTACATCCTTTGCAGATCAGTTTGTTGATGAAAAAAATATTCTCGTTAAATGACCCCAAGTCTGAAAGCCAGAACCAGATAATTATAATAACACATTCTTCAGCATTGGCCTCCCTGGATACTTTGACTGCGGCCAATGAGATTATTCGTATAAAGAAGAAATTAGGCTCAAGTCTTGTTGTTCAACCTGATAATGAGAACAAGCGGTGGCTTGCAAGCCAATTGCCTACTTTTCATTTGTTCAAACCAGACGTGCTTTTCTCAAAGGTTGCCATTTTAGTAGAAGGACCATCAGACAAAATATTTCTTGACACCTTGCTAAAAAGACATGATGGGTTACTAGAAGTACCTGGTGATAGTATCTATGTTCTTGATGTGGGAGGAAAAAAATCATTCCCTAAATTCCAGCGTTTGATGGAGATTTTTGGTATACCGTATCTGGTTTTGGCGGACAACGATGTTCAAGGCAGATTTAACCCGTCAGAAATTAATTTGATAGGAGATTCAGCTCTTGATGAGAATAAAAAAATCTATGTATTGAAAGTCAAAAATCTTGAAGCGTACTTGGCTAGTCTGAATCCAGAACTGTTCAAGAAAATAAGTGAAGAGTATGAAAGAAAACCAGAGGTAGCATACTATTTTATCAACGAGTTGTTAGAAAACAAACCAAATGAGAAAATCGATCCTATAATATTTTTGATGAAGCACGCGGCTAAAATGATTTGAACAATAAGCAATAGTAGTTTTTTCTTTTAATAAATTCAATTATAGGTTTAGGACAACTTGGTGTTTCTACCAACAGAACATTTCAAACTGAGTTAACAGCTGGCGGTCCAATGTGGGACACAAACGGAATCTATACGATAAAAGTACTGTACGGAACAGAAGCTTCCAATGCACAAACCACAATAGAGTTTGAGAAAAAAACAGAACCAGATTTAGTTCCTCCGTTGTTACTGATACCTGAAGACATACTGGTTGATGCGACAGATAACCAAGGAGCCAGAGTAGAATATTCTGTCAAATCAATAGATGATGTTGACGGTGTTTTGGAACCATTCTGTAATCCCCCATCCAGACATCTATTTCCCATTGGAGACAATGTTGTTACATGTCAGTCCTTTGATTCGTCAGGAAATTCAATCAAAAAATCATTTATCATAACGGTACAGAACCCACCAACCTTTGTTATTCCAGATTGGATAAAGGATGTAGCTGGATTTTGGTGTGATGGTGAGATAGACGATCCCTCATTTATTGAGGCCATTCAATATCTGATAGAAAATAGGGTGATTTTGGTTCCTATCAGCGAATCAGGCTCTGGAACGTCTCAAATCGTGCCTAGCTGGATTAAAAATAACGCGTGCTGGTGGAGTCAGGATCTGATTTCTGATGATGATTTTGCCTCAGGTATAGAGTATTTGATTAATCAAGGAATTATCATAGTTTGATTACTAAATTCATTTTACGAGTTCAAAAGAGTTTGGAAAAAATTCTGGAATGATATATGATAAATAAAATGCCAACCCAACAAAGACTGAAATTAGCATAAATTTTCCTATTTTGTGATTAAATTCTTCACGATTTAAATCGCGTTTTTCTTTATCGTCCCATTTTTTCAATCAGCAGACCTCTACACATTATTTAGTAGTTATCTTTTTTATTATTACCTTGGAATCTTTTAAGCTCTAAAAAATCAGTTCAGAATTGCGTCAAATAATAAATCACATAATAAAAATTCCGTCAAATACATGTTTTTAATAAAATATAGTA
>JADFLH010000005.1 GCA_022564515.1 Nitrososphaerota archaeon | reverse complement strand
GGTTTTGAGAATGTCAACAATGTCGTAAACCATTGTCACATAATATCAAAACAGGTGGAGAGTTCAAAGTGGTTTATGTGGAATGTGGGTGTTCTAGGCGACAATCTCGTTAACCAATAGTGTTCAAATCAAGATCAAAAATAAATGGCATTTTTGAGCAGTTTATTAGATTCAGATTTCGTTTTTGTTCATTTAATTTACATTTGATACGAACTGTTAATGAACATAAATAACGATGAAGTTGTTTTACCTTAATTTGATAACGTAGATATAATGACTGATTTGTTGGAAAGGAGGCGGTATTGGTACAATTACTTTTTACGAATTGCAGTAATCTAATACTAATTTAATTAATTTGTGATAGATGAATATGAACTATTTTCCAAGTTGGTTTTTTTATCAAAACAAAAGTAGCTCTTTCATCAAATGTTATGATTTCACCTGTGAATGCTTTGTTATCTACCAGCATCCCTTTTTGAAGTAATTCAAAGGCAACAATTGCCGTATCATCAAAGACGCTAATTTTAGGATTTTTTATTTGATAATCATAATCTGAAATACTTACAAACCTTAATTCCTCTAATACTATAGTAGTTGCAAAGTCTTTTAGGTCATAGGGTGGAACATCACTAAAACTTGAAAATCTAGAATCATCAAGTTGAATTTCACGCAATATTGCAAAGTTCTTACTTTTTCCAGCCTCAAAGAATTTTTCAATCGTATTGATGATTTGTTCTTTCCCTGACAAAACCGAATGCCTATCTGCAAAGAGTTAGTTTAAGTCTTCTGCAATAGAAAAAAAATTACAGGGTGTTTTTCCTAAAAAATCACGAGCGTTTTTCTCGCAATGTTTATTAATTGTCATCAGACGTCACTATTGACCACAATGAAAACCACCCTCACAACTGGCAATTTGAGTATCGTACTGTTAGTTGACCTGATACTGTAAAGTGTGGTCCATTTTTAACGATTAAAATTATGGACTTGATGTTTGATGAATAATATAGAAAATATGATTGGCGCAAAGGCCTTGATGCTTGCAATGGAAAAAGAAGGCGTAAAGCAAGTCTTTGGACTACCCGGTGGTGCAAACCTTCCAATGTATGATGAGTTATACAAAAGTAATATCCGTCATATCCTAGCTAGACATGAACAATCTGCTGCTCATATGGCAGATGGTTTTGGACGAGTTAGCAGAAAGCCTGGCGTTTGTTTTGCAACATCAGGACCGGGTGCAACGAATATAGTGACTGGATTAGCCACTGCTCATGCAGATTCTTCACCGATGATTGCAGTAACAGGCCAAGTTCCAGTTGCTATGATTGGACGTGATGCATTTCAAGAAAGTGACATCATTGGAATGTCAAATCCATGTGTCAAGTATTCATTCCAACCAAGGAATGCTGCAGAAATTCCTGAAGTAGTGAAGAAAGGTTTCTATATTGCTGAAAGTGGAAGGCCAGGACCAGTGTTATTTGACATTCCAAAAGATGTACAACAAAATGAAGCTGAAATGATTTTTCCGGATGTTGTGAAGATTAGAGGATATCATCCCTGGACTGATCCTGCTATTCCTGAAATTGAAAGAGCGATTCAAATTTTGCTTTCTGCGGAGAAACCAATTATTTTAGCAGGTGGCGGAGTAATCATTTCATCAGCATTTGCTGAGCTTCAAGCAATTGCTGAAATGTTAATGATTCCTGTAGTTACAACATTCAAGGGAAAAGGTGCCTTCCCAGAAAACCATCCCTTGTCACTAGGACCAATAGGGATGCATGGGCATGCTGAGGCAAACAAGCTCATGATAGAAGCTGATTGTGTTTTGGCAATAGGTACAAGATTTTCAGATCGTTCAGTGGGGACATTTGAAGAATTTGAGAAGAGATTGAAAATTATTCATATGGACGTTGACCCCGCAGAGATTGGAAAAAATCAAACAGCTCAGGTAGCGGTGGTTGGAGACGTCAGAGTCTCATTGAGGATTATGCTAAAGAAGCTTACTCAAGAAGTAGTCAAAAAGTCCGATTATAACAAGTGGTTGAAACATGTAAACGAAGTCAAAGATTACTGGCGGGAAAATTTGAAAATTCATCCCGGCGAGATGAGTGCTGCAAAGATTCTAAGAAAGTTAAGAGAGACAATTCCAAATGAAACTATTCTTACTACTGAGGTTGGCCAACATCAAATGTGGGCTTCACTATTTTTTGATGTCATTCAACCAGGAACATTCTTTAGCTCAACAGGATTAGGAACTATGGGTTGGGGTTTTCCAGCTGCAATTGGTGCCAAAGTTGCAAAACCTGATGTGCCAGTTATTGATATTGCTGGAGATGGTAGTTTTAACATGACAGAGAATTCGTTAGCTACTTCGGTATTAGAAGACATTCCAGTGATTGTATTTTTGATAAACAACTATAGTCTTGGCATGGTTGCACAATGGCAGAGAACATTCTATGATAGAAGAATGATAGGAGTTGATCAACAAAATTGTCCTGATTATGTAAAATTAGCTGAATCATATGGAGCCCAAGGTATTAGAGCCCAATCTCTTGATGAGCTTGAGAATGCAATAAAGGTGGGTTTAAAAAGTGATGTTGCTACCGTTATCGATATTCCAATTGATCCTGAGGAAGATGTGTTGCCTTTTGTAGCACCAGGAACCCCATTAAAGGACATGATATTGCCTTCATAGTGATTACAATGTTGGTAATACTTTCAATTTTAGTTGAAAATAAACCTGGAATACTATGGAAGATTACACACCTTTTCAGAGCAAAGAACTTCAATATTGATACCATTTCAGTTGGAGTGACAGCTGATCCTGAATTTTCTAGAATTACAATCTGTACTCATGGTGATGAAAAACAGATACGACAAATAGTAAAACAACTTGACAAGATGATTGATACTGTAGAAGTAAAACAACTAGATGAGCATAAATCCGTTTATAGGGAATTGATACTTTTTAAGATAAAAATCAATACTCCAAGTGACAGTATGGAGATTAACAAATTAGCAAATTCATATGGCGCTAAAGTTCATGATGTAAAAAAGGATTCTATGATGGTGGAACTAACAGCAGCCCCTGATCAAATAAAAGCCTTTGAAGATTTAGCAAGACCTTTTGGAATAATCGAAACAGCAAGAACTGGAATTGCAGCTTTACAGAGGGAAGGGGCATGAGAGTAAGAATTTTTGATACTACATTAAGGGATGGAGAACAATCTCCAGGAGTTTCTTTAACCCCTGAACAGAAGTTAACTATTGCAAAAAAGTTAGACGAATTAGGAGTTGATGCCATAGAGGCGGGATTTCCAATTATTTCTGATGGTGAACTCCAAGCAATCAAAATGATTACAAGTGCAAATTTATCCGCTGAGATTTGTGGCTTAGCTAGAACCAACAAAAAAGATATTGATGTTGCAGTCGATTCAGGACTAAATTACATTCACACATTTATTGCTACCTCAGACACTCATTTGAAATACAAGCTAAAACTCAGTAGAGATGAGGTACTTACTCAAGCCATTGAAGCTGTAGAATATGGAAAATCCAGAGGGCTTCAAGTGGAATTTTCAGCTGAAGATGCAACCCGAAGTGACAGAGAATTTTTGAAAAAAGTGTTTAGTGAAGTTACAAGAGCAGGGGCTGATAGAATAGATATTCCAGACACTGTTGGATATTCTACCCCCCAATACATAGCCGAAATAACAAAAGATGCAATAGAGGCTACAAAACTTCCAATAAGTGTCCATTGTCATAATGACTTTGGTTTAGCTGTAGCAAACGCAATCTCCGGAATCCAAGCGGGTGCACAATGTGCACATGTAACAATAAATGGAATAGGTGAAAGAGCAGGAAATGCCTCTTTGGAGGAGCTAGTTATGTCCTTACAATGTCTCCAGTTTAATCAAAAATATGAGACTGGTATTAAAACAGAATTGTTGTATGATACATCAAGATTTGTTTCAAAATTAATTGGTATGCCAGTTCAACCAAACAAGGCACTAGTTGGGGAAAACGCCTTTGGACATGAATCTGGAATTCATACTCATGGTATACTTAACAATCCATTAACCTATGAACCTATTAGTCCTGAACTTGTAGGTAGAAAAAGATGGCTTCAGGTAGGAAAACATGCGGGAATTCATGGTATGTGTGCAATGCTTGAGGAGTTTGGAGTTCAACCAGACAAAGAACAGGCAAAGCAAATTCTTGATAAGATAAAATATTTGGGCGATCAAGGGAAACACATCACAGACGTTGAGTTATTAACAATAGCTAGTGAGATTATGAAAGAACGTGGAATAAAACGAATTGTTCAGCTAACCGGTTTTTCGGTGTCTACAGGAATTGGCACGATGCCTTATGCATTTGTAAAGTTGAATATTGATGGAAAAGACTTTACAGCAACTGATTATGGAGTGGGCCCAGTCGATGCATCATTAAACGCAATTCAAAAAATCACTGGTAAAATTTCGGAGGTGCGAATCAAAGAATATGTATTAGCATCAATATCTGGCGGTTCAAATGCACTATGTGAGGTTACTATCAAAGTAGAAGACGCCAAAGGAAACACATCTTCTGCAAAATCGGTTGGTGAAGACATTGTAACTACTAGTGTTCAAGCTGTTATTGATGGCATAAACAGGATTATGCTCAAAAAACTACTTAAAGAAAAAAAAATTGATAATTGAGCTTGAAAAATTATCACTAAATTAAGGAATCAAGAAAAAATGTATAACATTGCTTTAATCAAGGGGGATGGGATAGGCCCAGAGATTTCCGAATCCGCAATAAAAATATTGGAAACAATAAATGATAAACTCGATTTAAAATTCTCAATAAAACCATTAGATGCAGGCGATAGTGCCTTCGAGAAGACTGGAAAAACCTTGCCAGATGAAACCTTTGAGACAATAAAAAAATCGGATGCTTGTTTAAAAGCGCCAGTAGGAGAAAGCGCTGCTGATGTAATTGTGTTTTTACGAAGAGCACTTGACCTTTTCGCAAATATACGTCCAGCAAAATCCTACCCAAACACGAAAGCATTACGGGATGATATTGATTTAGTAATTGTTAGAGAAAATACTGAAGATTTGTACGTGGGGAAAGAATTCGAAATTAACAATTCTGCTATTGCAATACGTATTATTTCAGAAAAGGCTTCAAAAAGAATAGCAAAATACGCATGCCAAATCGCCATACAAAGAGGAGTGCAAAAAAAAGTCACCTGTGTTCACAAGTCAAATGTAATGAGAAAAACGGATGGTTTATTCTCGAGAGCTTGTGCTGAAGTCGCCAAAGACTATGCCGATATCACTTTTGACCAGATGTATGTTGATGCTTGTGCCATGAATCTCATTAGACAGCCTGAATCATTTGATGTAATTGTTACAACGAACTTGTTTGGAGACATTCTCTCTGATGAAGCAGCGCAAGTAATAGGCGGATTGGGAATGGCGCCATCTGCAAATATTGGCGATAATTTTGCTTTGTTTGAACCTGTACACGGAGCTGCCTTTGACATAGCTGGCAAACAAATAGCAAATCCAACATCTTTTATTTTATCAATAAAGATGATGTTAGAATGGCTTGGGGCAAAACACGATGATAAAAAATGTTTTGAAATAGCTAATAAGATTGAAAATACCGTATATGATGTCATCACAAAGGGGATAAAAACAAAAGATATTGGTGGAGAAAAAACCACTTCAGAATTTACAAACGAAATTATACAAAGACTGATCTAGTCTTTTTCTTTTTTAATGTCCGAGGCAGGTGGATGAAGTGACCAGAAAAATAAAGCCAACCCTATAGGAATCATGAACAAAATTGCGGCAATCAATGTTGCCGTGTAATAACCTGGGTCAAGTCCAGGTATGAATGGTCCAGGAAACACTGCATATATCCAAAGTAGCCCCTACATACCAAAAGAATTTTGTTTCTTTTTAGAATTTTTTTCCAATCCAGTTTCCTTTTTTTAATAAAACATTCCTTGCACCTTGAACGGTCCTCTATCATGCAAGTCGTGCAACAATGTCTTTCACAAAAGTAACATTTTCTGTTCCCAAATGCCGAGCCGCAAAATTCACATTTATGCATTAGATTATTTTCGATTTTTTTGAATTTATCCTTTTTATGAAATTGAATTGGTTATGAAGATGAAAAATAATTTTTTAAACCACATTTGATACGAACTGTTAATGTAACAAATTGTGGTGCGTGAATGGTACTATAATTTATTGATAATCTATACAGGATTTGCCCAAACCCAAGAATTTACGCTTAAGCTATAATTTTTTCGCTGGAATATAGGATTGACTGTAGTTCTTCAAATATTACACACTGATCTTATTGTAAGACAATAATGTAAATTTCCCATTGAGCACGGATTCGGAAAATTTTGATGAAGAAGGATTACTCAAAGCTATAAAAACTTCGGAGTTATCTGAACAAATTGCAAAACTTACCTGGAATTGGAATAATTATTCAGACCCTATTAAAGTAGCACATGAACTGATAGCTAAGCGTCAAAAACTTTTCATAGAAATTTCCGAGTATATACAAATAATGGGTTCTAAGCTTAGTAAGAACCAGCAAAATCAAATTGAAAATGCGGTAGAAGATTTAGGAAAACTAATTCCGTATATGAAAAACAAAATCAAACCTTATGAAAGTTTAGAAAAAATAGTCAGTTAAATAAATTCTGTCTATTCTCAGGTGGACTTTCATAATCCTATCTAAGATTACATTTGATACTCACTCATGACATTCTTCATGCTAAACTAAGAAAAGTTCACTAACATAGTCAACGAAGATGATTATTTGATATCGGCTTATGGCACTAATCTTTTGAGATTCGTACCATACTTAATAATCTTAGATAGGATTATGATCAATTTAGAAAATATTCTAAATACTGGAGGGATTGTACTAACTACAATGATGAAAGAAGAATATGAACAAAAATGTAAAAAAATACTAGATGAGCATGGCATCAGATTTGCTGGACTGATTGATGATTCTGGCAAATTAATTGCGGGGGGGGTAAAACAAGGAATTGACTTGAAACTGAACCCTACACAACTTGAAAGTATACTTAAAGAGATGGCCTCAAGGATCTCCAAAAGAAAAATACATGATAAAGAACTTGGTCGTGTAAAATATTCAGCCTCCCGCCGTGAAGATGTGGTAATAATGAGTTTTCCCATATACCAAAATGCGGTAGCAGTTGTTACAGAATCCAACGTCAATATTGACAGGATTGCTTGGAGAATAATTGAAATCTTGGGCTATCAATGGTCAGAGTTTGTTGGAAAATAGAATTCTCAAATAATCATTTTACTTGATAACAGTTTGTAATTATATCCAAGATTATGTCGATGAATATTATTTTATACTATCTGGAAGTTTTATGGTGTTAATCTGTCAGGATCTCGAGGATAAAGAATGACTTCTCTAACATTATCAATCCCTGTTAGAGTCATCATTAACCGTTCGAGTCCTAACCCCCAGCCTGCATGTGGAGGCATTCCCCAATCAAATGCTTTCAAATGGTCCACAAACTGAGCTGGGTCAAGCCCTTGTTCCCTTAAGCGCGATTTTAAAACTTCAGAGTCATGCAATCTTGTGCCACCTGAAGAAAGTTCAAGATATCCATATTGAAGATCAAAAGACCTTGAAAGTGACGGGTCATCATCTTTTTCACGAGTGTAAAATGGCTTTAGTTTAAGTGGCCAATCGGTAATAAAATAAAATCCAGGATGTTTTTCTCCCACAATTCTTAGATGAGAGTCAAGCAAATCATCTCCAAATTCTAATTTCACCCCTGCTGCTTTAACCTCATCGAAGACATTGGAATATGTTATCCGTTCAAATGGTGATGATCGTACTTTAATTTCATGACCAATTATTTTTTGTTCTTCTTTGCAATTTATTGATGTAAATTTGTATACATCTAAAATTAATGATTCCAAGATGCTCATTACATCAGTATAATCCATGAATGCAGCTTCGATGTCGACACTAGTAAATTCAGCTAGATGTCTTCCCGTGTGTGATTTTTCTGCCCTGTAAAAGGACGCAATTTCAAAAACTCTTTCTAATCCAATTGTCATTTGTTCTTTGTAAAGTTGTGGACTTTGGGCAAGATATGCGGTTTTGCCAAAATAATCCAAAGAAAAAAGATTTGCTCCGCCCTCACTCGCACTTCCAATAATTTTTGGCGTATTAATCTCAATGAATTTTTTTTCAATTAATGTTTTACGAATTGATGATAAAACATGATGTCTCAATTTGAAAATTGATGCAGTTTTCTGATTACGCATATCAATAGCTCTGGAGTTCAATCTGGTGTCAATATTACTTTCCAATCTACCTAATGGATCGATAGGTAGTGGATGAATCGCTTTAGCCAAAACCTCAATTTTCTCGGCATTAACCTCATAATCAAAATCTTTAGCTTTGGTTCCTTGAATTGTTCCACTTATTCTTAGAACACTCTGTCTGTTTAGATTTTCAATCTGGGCATTTAATTCTCCTTTAACAATTACTTGAGCTATTCCTGTTACATCACGTATTGTCAGAAAAGTCATTTTGCCTAATTTTCGTAGATCTTCTACCCATCCACCTAGAATCACCTTCTGGCCTATCATATCTAATTTAATTTCGTCAATGTTGTGTGTACGATTAAACCTCATTTTTTACTTCCAAATCTCACACTTTGAGTAAAGGCATGTTTTAAAAATTGTGTTAGCTAATTAGTCGTTTTAGATTAGTGCAAAACAAAAATGTAGTATCGGGTTCAACATAATTATATGACATTCCTTAACGTGGAAAAGTTATCCGCTAGATATCAAACCTCAAAAGGAGAAATTCATGCTCTAGAAGATGTTAGTTTTTCACTAAATGAGGGAGAATCGATTGGAATTGCTGGAGAAAGTGCATGTGGCAAAAGTACATTGGGACTTTCAATAATTAGGATGCTACTTGGTGGAAAGATTATTTCTGGCAAAATAAATCTTAATGGTGAATCAATTTTAGATTTGTCAGAACAAGAATTCGATAAGAGATATAGATGGAAAAAAATCGCAATGGTGTTTCAAGGAGCCATGAACTCACTCGATCCCGTTTTTACCATAAAAGAACAGTTTGTGGAGGTTCTAAAACAACACAGATACGAAGGAAATTTTGAGAAGGTAATTTCTGATGCAATAAACTCTGTAAGTCTTGATGAGAATATCTTGAAAAAATATCCGCATGAGCTTAGCGGAGGAATGAAACAGAGAGTAATAATAGCAATGGCTCTTATCCTAAAACCAAAATTTGTTATTGCTGATGAGCCAACAACAGCTCTGGATGTTTTAATTCAGGCTCAGATTGTTAATCTTTTGAAGAAATTAAAAAAAGATGGACTATCAATCATGATAATCACACATGATCTTGCAGTACTTTCAGAAATTGCAGACAAAATTGGAATAATGTATGGGGGCCAAATAGTTGAATTTGGAAGCTCATATGATGTATTCAAAAATCCAAAACATCCATACACTCAAGGTCTTTTGGCGTCAATTCCCACACTTTATGGAAACAAACCCACATACATCAAAGGAATCCCTCCAAGTTTACTTGACCCAAAACCTGAATGCCGGTTTATAGATAGATGTCCGTTAGCAATGGAAAAATGCAAAAAAGATCCCCCAAATTTTAAAACTGATTCTGGTTATGTAAAGTGCTGGCTACTTGAGGACAAAGAATAAAGATACATTTCTTTGCGAAAAGTTCTACTAGTACTAATTCATTAACATTTGATTCAAGCTGTAAATGGGAAAATTGTTAAGCTATATTTCCATTATCCATATTAATAATCCAAATATAGAGTATTCCGTAAAATTATAAGAATCGAACTTAGAATTCTATCTATGGTAATCATTACAAAGAGTATCAGAGTAAAATCAAAAGGGGAAAATGACATGATAGACATTACCCCACAAATCTCAAAAATCTTAGAGGAGTCAAACATCAAAAATGGTAATGTCACGATCTTCGTTTCGGGCTCTACTGCTGCTATTACAACCATAGAATTTGAGCCAGGGTTACTCAGGGATTTTCCAAAAATGCTTGCAAGAATTGCTCCCAAAGATATTGAATATGGTCATGAACAGGTGTGGCATGATGGTAATGGCCATTCTCATGTAAGAGCATCGTTAATAGGACCATCAATCACAATTCCATTTAGAGACTCACATTTACTGTTGGGAACATGGCAACAAATTGTTATGATTGAACTAGATACAAGAAGCAGGGATAGGAATCTCGTGTTGCAGATTATGGGAGAAAATTAAACTAGACTTAATATTCTTATTAAAAATTAAATGCAATAATGGACTAGCTTTGAAAACAGAGAATTTAAGGTTTAGAATCTTCTTCATCAGTATTTTTTGCAAATGTCTCCGAGTCAGGATTTTTATCAGTGTTTTTTTTAACATCAGAATCGAGTTTTTCATTTAGTTTATCTTTTCTTTTCATTTTTCTCCCGATACCAATTAAAATAAAACCGGCAAAGCCTATCGCGCTCAATTCAATAATCCTACCCTCTGAGAATTCACCAACGAGTCCAGTTAAATTTATTATCGAAGCTGTAAACCCAACAGCAAACAATATCTTGCCGATACCATTTAATGTGTTTCCAAGATTCATGTTCTAATGTTCTAATCATATTTTTCTAGTAATTTAGGAGTTTTGGGGGCATTATTCAATAATTATCATAAAGTGTTTTATTTTGTGACAATCTCAGCCAAAACATGAGAGGGGTATTTTGTGCATTTTCCTTTTTTAATATTTGATACGAATTGTCAATCAGATAGAATTCTTTTCAAAAAAATTCAATGAAAATTGCATTGAATCAATCATCTAGTTTCTAATTAGTAACCCTATACAAGATTTGCAAAAAAGTTTAAGAAAAATCTGATTTGAATTAAATATAAAATCTCATTTCATTATTCTGATAAATATTTGAGTATATTATCAATAATCTTAGAATGATCAGCATCAGTCTCTGTAGTGAGATAAATTAGATGTTCTCCACCAAATGGAATGGTAATTCGCTTTATTTTTTCATACTCGGCGATAGCATATTTTCCCTTACCAATCTTGTTGGAAACTTTGTTACGAAGTTTCCATGAATTAGTTGCCATGGTTATTGCTTCTATACTCTCCCTTGGACTGAGGATTTTCTTAACACCTTTACGATGACCTGTGTGTGTGATTCTCCCATCCATGTCACAAATTGTCACATATCTAATTTTAGTATCGATATCCAAAATTTTTTCATAAAGAGATTTGTAATCCATAGTCCATTTCTCGGATTTAACCTCATATAAATACAATAAAAAATGGTAACTGAATGACTAATTCTGATTTACAATTCACATCAAATGTTAACCTCGAATTATTCCATTGTTGATTAACCATTCAAGGGATGTAGTAAGCTCATCATCTGAGATTTTTTCATTTACCCAAAACTCGACGCTCTTCTTAATCCATCTCGGAATTTCATCTACAGATTCTCCCTCTGATGCTTCTGCATAGGGTATTGATATTACCTCATTTTGCACTAGATATTCTATGATTTGAACAAAACTAGAATCATCAACTTGGTCTGCTATCCAAAATTTAACGACTCGTTTGACCCATTCAGGTATCTTTGTAATTTTTTGAGCGTGCTCTACAACTGGTTCAGAATCAGTTGGTATTAAAATCTCCTTGCAGTTAGGACAGGAGGTTGAATATCTGGAATCCATTAAAACCAGATAATATTGTTTTGATACATCGATTTTCAATGCTTCTCCCTCCCATTTTCGTAGGACATCAAAACAAACTGTAAGAATTTTTGAACCATTGATAGGAATTCCATGACGTATGAACACACAATCATCAAAGTTGTTACCTAATTCAATATCCTGAAATCTGTGTTTGAAATTTTCCAAATACTGTGGATAATAATTGGTTATAGGTATTTTTTTTGAATCCTCGCCTCTCTCATCCTCAATGATCTTAAAGACATCAATTCGAAACATATTCTTATGTAAAAAATAGTGCTCAACTCCTTTGTTTGTTATCATGAATTTTACTTTCAAAATATCTGAATAATCAAGCGGACCATGTACCCATTCCTCAATCGGAATGACATTTGTTTCCAATACGCTTAACTCTATTAGATCTAGATCATATAAGACTGGGCCATAAGCTTGGACAAAACCAATTGATAAAAGTAAAAGAATAATCACAACAATGAATATGGAATTTTCTTTCATGTAGCTTTAAGAATGGTGTTTCATTATGGGCAAACATGAATCAATTATTCTAAGAATTTCTGTCCTTACAACTTTTTTATCAATTGAAACCCATACTCGATTTCTCTTTAGCGCAAATGAAATTGTCTGAACTTTTTTTCTTTCTTCCCACCCAAACTCTACTGGACCAAGTCTTTTGTCAAAAAATGCTTCCATATCAGTTTTGATAGCAATGTGGGAAAATTGGTATCGTGTGTCCTTTGCATCAAGTAATGGCTTAAGATCCGGCCTTCTGTAATGGGCCAAAAGTTCTCCTCCATTTCCAATTACAGCTACAAATCTAATGTATTGGCTAATCTTTGCAATAGCTCTGCAGATTTCTTGATTATCTTTTTTTATCAATTTGAGTTATGTGACAAAATATTCTATTTTAATGATTATGGAGTTTTGATTATTATTATCAGAATTTTTTATAGTAATATATCTAATTCCGTTACTTAATTTTCGCCACAAATCTAAGTAATTGATCTAATTGGACATTTAATTTCTCAAAGGCTACGGCTTTTCTGTTAAGGTCAAAGATTCAAAGATTGTTTTAAAAAATTAGGATAGATATCATTGTGTTGTAGAAAAGGTTGAAAAATGTCATAACGATTTAATATATTAAATAAATATCAAAAAAATCATGTTCAATCCAAAACTTTATGTTAAAAATTCATCACTATACTCAAAAATGAAGTTTATGATTGGTGAAGCAGACTTTGGGAAAGTTTGGCAAGAAAAACCACTTGATTGGTATTATGATCTATGGAACAAATTACCTTTACTTCACAAAAATTTTCAAGAATATTTTCAAGAAAGAACATACGACATTAAGACTGTATTAGATTTAGGTTGTGGTGCAGCCTATTATCCATTTAAATTTCCAGAAATGTTCAAAGGAAAAAAATATGTTGGAACTGATATTTCTGAGCCAGTAATAGAGTACTGTAAAAAAAATTCTCTATTTGATTTTTTTGCGGGTGATTTTTTAAAGATGGATCTTAAAAATGAGTTTTTGAAGAGAAACCTCCCTACAAAGTATGATTTAGTTTATGCTCATGGAGTAATTGATTGTGTATACGACATTGAACTTTTCCTAAATGTATTATTGAAATGTTGTAAAAAATATGCGTATATTCATTCATGCCGTGGGTACCATCCAGAACTTGAACATCACAATATGAATTGGAGAGATGAAGATGGATGTTATTATAATGACATATCTGTAAAACAAGTAAAGAGATTTTTGTTAAATTATGGATTAGCTGTTGATGAATTTATCATAAGGCCACAACCAACTGGATTTGGTGGAAATGTGCATACCATAATAGAAATTACAAAAAAATCTCAAGATTAAAAATGTCTCAGAGTCCTAACGAATTCATCGACAGAGTAAAAAGGCAAAGAGTAAAAAGATCTAGTTTTGGAGTCAGACAGAGATATCATTTCCAGAATATTGTGGAGTCTTTTTTGGAATATCATAGATTTTCAAAGATTCCAAATATGCAAGATGTTTTGAGATTGATTCAGTATCGCCAAAGGATACTAGTATTCGGTCATTGTGTTTAAACACATACTGAGATATGTCAGAATAGTATTCCTCTCCATTAACATAAAACACCAAAGATTGGTCTTGTCCAGTACAGAACCTGCCAGGTTTGATGTCCGCAGATTCATCATGATTCAATATTATACAGTCCGGTGTAATCTTCATTCCAAATGATGCAAATAGCATCTCCAATGGAACACCAGTTGCATGCTTGTGAATGAGGTACGGGTTATGATTCTCAAAGTGGATGTATCTACTTGAAAGCTGAAACTGCAGCAGGCCAAAGTTTAGCTGCTCACCATCCACAAAAACTGCAATTGCAGCATGCTCATGATCACTTCCATATTCACCCACACCATACTGGTTTACCAATTTTTTTTCAGGATCTACATTGATGGTATTTTGAACTATCCGTGAATCAATCTCGTTTTGGTTCATAAAATAGTATGAAAAAAATCCAGACGAGACAATCACAAAAGCTACTGCAATTACCAAAATTACCCTGTTTTTTGGTTTAGACTTGATAGACTCTGCATCAAAATACTCTGAATTACCCTCCTCAAAACGACCCGGCAGACTGTAATCTGAATCAGAGTCTTTAGGAAGGGTTTTGTCGCTATCTTCAGGCAATTATTAATCCAAATGCTTTGATTCTATAAATTTCCTAGAGTCAAACAATATGAAAAAATAATTGAGTCTTTTTTAGGTAATCCTGTATAGATTATCAAATCGTACTATGATTACCCATCACAGAAATTTTATTTTTAAGAAAGAAATTTTGATTACTACTTCCTTTACAATCATATGAGTGAGGATCTCATGAAGTCCATCATAGGACTAATACAGAATGACAAAGGGGATAAGGAGATTTTAATGCGAATCTTATATGATCTCAGAAAAAATAAAAAACTTTTTGGTTCAGACAAGTCATATCTCAAAACCATTATTGAGAAATACCTGCCAGAAGACAAATATCTTCTAAAGTCTTTAGAATAGTAAAATCATAGAAATTATCTAAAAGGTAAAACCAAAAAATCCTAAAACACGGGGTAAAACGTGTAGTGGGGATATTATTTTAGCATTTCGTTAAAACTGTTGATTACCAGTTCATATCAAATGTTAATTTATAGTTAAATAATGCGTGGAAAATGATTGATTTGTGGATTTTACTGATCTGTTTCCTTTTGCACCTGTAGTTGGGTATCCATTTCTAAGTCTTGTCAGCTTTTTTGGTTCTCTAATCCCATTCGTTCCAATTCCATCATTTATCCTACTTGCAACCATGGCAGTTGGCGATCAATATAACATTCACATATTGGCTCTTCTTGCAGCAATTACAGCAACAGCTGCAAAGCAGATAATTTTCTATATAAGCTACACTGGAAGGCGAATAATTACAAAAACAACCAAAAAAAGAATGATGCCTTTTCAGCGTCTAGTAAAGAGATATGGTGCCAGTGCTGCTTTTATTGCCGCTGCTACTCCAATTCCAGATGATTTAGTTTACATACCATTGGGTTTGGCAAAATACAACCCAAAAAAATTCTTTGTTGCAACTTTGACTGGAAAAATAGTTTTAAGCTACATAATTGTGATTATTTCACATTTCTTTGGCGATGCAGTGGAACCACTCCTAGAACAAGTTGAAGATCCAACTGCAATTTACGCTGGAGTAATAGTTTTTGGCGTAGCGCTAACTGTAATTATTATTCTTATGTTTAGACTTGATTGGGCTCAAGTTCTTGGAAGATTTGCTCCTTGGACACTCGATGATGATGATGATGAAAACAATTCAAATTCTTAAACTTCTATTTTAAAATTCCAGAGCTTATCAACACCATTTTTTATCCCAACTCTTTTATCTGTGATAATTTTTTTCCCGAAATCCAATCCATTTACAATGTAAAGTTCACTTTTCTTTGCTAAATCAACACCATACTGTTTTTTGTTTATATCTAAAGCCTGCGTAAGTTTCCCAGGTCCATTTGTTAGATTGGAAATCTCGTTGGTTTTTCTATTTTTTATCATTATATCTATGCCTTTTTTTGGCATTAATGCTCGGATTAAAACAGCACCAGCTTCATGTTTCTCACCCTTTGCAACAACATTGACGCAATAGTACATTCCATAAGTGAAATACACGTATGCTCGCCCGACTTGACCAAACATGGCCTTGTTTCTCTCAGTCATTCCTCTAAATGCGTGGCTTGCAGGATCATCTTTGTATCTATATGCCTCAGTTTCAGTAATAATACCAGAAATAGTCTTTTTTCCAGTCTTTCGAACAAGACTTTTTCCTAGTAGTTCTCTTGCTACTTTGACAGTACCTCTCGCATAAAATTTTCTAGGCATAATTCCCATCTTTTTCAACCCTCATTCAATCTATTCAGAGTTTTTACTAACGATTTCATGTCTTTTTTTAAGGTACTCATCAATGCTTGGTTGTAAATTATTGCTGCAGGATGTACTGACAAAAAGTAAAGATTTCCATTTTTCTTAATTATTTTACCACGATTTTTCAAAATGTTGTTTCCTCCAAGCAAGGAACGATAAGCGGTATTTCCCATAATGCAGATAATCTTAGGTTTTATCAAGTCGATTTCAGATTTGAGGTATTTCTGACAGGCTTTTTCTTCGTCTTCTTTTGGAACTCGGTTTTTTGGAGGTCTACATTTTACGACATTTGTGATGTACACTTCATCTCTTGAAATTCCTGCATGCTCAAAGGCAATTGATAATTTTTTCCCTGCAACACCAACAAATGGCTCTCCCAGCCTATCTTCACTTCTTCCAGGAGCTTCTCCAATGAAAAAAAGATCTGCATTAAAATTTCCTTTTCCTGGAACTGCATTTGTTCGGTATTTGCAGAGTTCACATTTTTTACAGACAATGACTTGTTGTCTTATTTTTTCAATTTTTGAAATCATTGTTATTCAACACTCTTTACTGTAGCCATTCCTCTCACAGAAGGACCACCATTTCCCATAATCATTGATTGCATAGGATCGCCCTTTCCACAATTTGTAATCGGTCTAACTGTGAAATCATTTGCACATGCATCAATTGATTTAAAAAATTCTGGAGCGTTTCCGAGCACAATTACATCTCGAAGCAAATCGGTAATTTCACCATTTTCGATTTTATTAGCAAATTGACATGAAATACTCCAGTTGTGTCTGTTCATATCTATTGACGGAATTTTCATATTTGAAATCAAGAAGCCTTGTTTGACTTCTTTTATCATTTCTTGAGGTTCCCAATCTCCTTTATCAATACAAGTGCATGCCATTCTAATCAACGGCATGAATTTGTATGAAGTTGCTCTCATATTGGCGCTTGGTTTATCATCAAAAATTTCTGCAGTCTCACGATTCTGCAGATGGCGTGTCAGTACTCCTTGTTCGATTAGGTTTGTCCTAGATGATTTTACACCTTCATCATCATAATGATACCAACCCAGGCTTCCCTCCAAAGTTGGGTCATCAAAAACATTGAGGCTATCTGAACCAATTTTTTCTCCAATTTTTCCAGCCCACCATGCTCCTCCTGCCCACGCCATTTCTTTTCCAAGAACTCTGTCAGCTTCAGAAGGGTGACCAAGAATTTCATGTGTGAGTAGGGAAACAAAATCAGGATTTAATATTACAGTAGAGTTGCTTTCTTTTACTGGTTTGGCATCAATTAATTCTGATGCTTTTTCTGAAATAAAGTTGGCAGTTTCAAAAATATCACATTCCTTAGTAATTTTTTCGATTCCCCCTCTTCCTCCTTCAGTTATGTTAACTGATTGAGTTAAACCCGATTCATGAGCAGTTGCAACTAGATCAGCAACGGTATCTGTCTGGTTTTGAAAAATTTTCGAGCCTTCCGAGTTTACAAAATACTTTGAAACAGTTGTATAACTTAAACTAGTGACAGCTTTAAAAATTCTTTTTTTCGTTTGAATAATTTTATTACAATCGAAACCAATCTTTACTAATTCATCTAGATGTGGTTCCTCCAATACGGGATAATCTATTTTGTCTATATTTTTTGGAATATCTACCAGCCGGACTTTTGTTTTCTTTTTTTCGCCGTAATAACGCGCAGTCTTTGCAGCGTCGCTTACGGCCTGTTCGACAATTTTTAATGATGATGGATTTGAAATGGAGTAAAAACCCCAAGCTCCATTATATAATATCCTGATTCCCAATCCTTCATCTTCTTTAGAAATAGGATATTCTATTTCACTATTTTCAATCACTATTCCTTTTTTTGAAATTTTTTCTGTTCTAACATCACAATATTGGCAACCCACATTTGCTGCAAAAACAATTGCCTTATCAGCAAATTCTTCTAATTCCATCAAATTCTATAATTTATTGTCATTCCTAAATCTTGTGAAAGTTTTACCCTAAAAACAGGATTTTTTTAAATTCAGCCAGAAATGGAGGGTATAATGTAAAAGAACTCATCTTCAAAACCATCATCCGTTTTTCCTTTTTTTCGCAATGATGCAAAATAGGCAGTACTGTTAGGATAGAATTCTTCATTGGTCTTGTGCTTAAGTGGCTTTAATTCATCCATGTTAAATGATAATTAAAAACACAATTTTTTAAACAGAGTAAGAAAATTTAGTTAACGAAGTTTGATTTCTTTGAGCTGAGTAAGATAGCAGAATTTTGTCAAGTTAGTGTTTTAGGTATAGTGAAAATGAATGTTGAGCCTACGTTTGGAGTACTTTCGACCCATATTTTTCCACCATGATTTTTAACAATTCCCTTACAAATGGCGAGCCCAAGGCCACTTCCTGCTCTTTCTCTTGTTAGAGTGGTATCTACCTGATAGAATTTTGTGAACAAATCTTTTCGTTTATCAATCGGAATTCCTGTCCCATTATCATTTACAGAAATTTTAACTTCTGTTGGTAGTTCCTCAACATTTACTTGAATGACACCTGTTTTTGGTTTCACAGCTGTAATACTATTTTTTATAAGATTTGAAATAACTTGGGCAATTCGTTCAGGATCATGAGTCACAATGATGTCTGGTGAATTTAGTGCAAGCTTGATTTCATCCTGAATAACTTTGGGTTTAAAAGATTCAATTGCTTTTTCGATAGATTTTTTTATAGAAATATTTTCTTTCATCAATCTCAGTTGTCCAAGTTCTAGTTTTTGTACATCTAAAAGATCAGAAATTATATCTAACAAAGACGTGGCACTGTCTTTTATTATTGTTAATCTTTCTTTTTGTATAGTAGTAAGCTCTCCTAAATGCTCACTCAAAAGAAGATCGGCATAGCCCTGAATTGGAACAAGAGGTGTTTTAAGTTCATGAGTAATCATCGCCAGAAATTCATCTTTTGCGATATCCATTTTTTTAGCTTCTAGTTCTTTTTGTTTAATTGTATCTGACATTATATTGAATGAATTTACAAGATCTCCCACTTCGTTGTCAGCTTTGTAGTCAATTTTTTCACCGTACATGCCTTCTTTAACACGTGATAAACCAGTTGTAATTATTTGCAGTGGACTCAATGATTGCCTTATGGTGTATAAAACAACAAAAAATACAAAAATATCAACTCCCAATAAAATCTGAACTATGATCTGTTGCTGACTTTGGTCTTTATTTAATTCTGCATTCCAAGAGTCTAGTAAATCATCAATACTTGATTGTAATATTAGTTTTTGTGAATATAATTCAAGTCTTGCAGATTCAAACTCAGGAGCAAGTAAAGAATTTTCCTCCAAAGTTTTTAGTCTAAGCTGAATTGTGTCCCATAATGGTTCCAATTGCCTCAAGGCGTTTGAATTTTCTCGTGGAATATTGATTAATGTTTCTGGTACATGTTCTTCATCAATTGCAGGTAGCCCTAAGACAGAATCTCCAACAAGTTTTCTCAAATCAATTTCATAACCTATTCTGGATTTTTTTATCTCTTCTCTAACTCCTTTCTCTTCTCCTATTGAAATTAACAATGCTTGACGACCAAAATCTTTAGAATGTTCCTTCATATCCAAAGCAATTTCTTTATGTCTAGTATAGTCTCTGTCTAATCTTTCAAGCTCTTTACTCACAGAGTCAGTTAGAAGAATAAGCTCTCCGTTTTTATCTTGAACGTAATTTAATGCGTTTACAACCACTATATCAAAAACTGAGGTTCCTTCAACATTGCTGGCACTTAGTTGATACGAATTCCAAGAATTATACACATTATCATATTCTGCAGAAATTGTTTTAGGAATTGTAACAATACCCTGTCCTCTAATTGTACCGCCATTTTTTAAAACACTTAAAACATGTTCAAAGTTTGTTATTTCCAGCTGTAAAATCTCTTTATCTTGTTCATTTCCGCTTGCTATAGAAGCAGAAAGACTGGATATTGTTTCAGTATTTACTTTCAAGTCTCCTGCACGAATAATTGAATAAGATTCATCTGTTCCAACCTGTTGAATTTGGAAAAGCAGTAAAAGGTTGATTATTGCAAGCGTGATAAGAACGCCTACGAGTATGTAAGTTTTGCTTATTATCCTCATACTGCAGAATTACAATTTATTACAATATAAAAACAGCAGGTAAAATAATATTCATGAACATATATGACAGATGAATTTGTAAAAGTGTCTGAAAAAGAAATCAATGAAGAGTTAGAAGGCATTTCTAAAATTCTTGATTCATGTAAAAATGATAATGAGATCAAGGAAAAATGTCAAGAGATCAAAAACCATCTTCATAAAATTAAAGGATTGGCACCAATGATGGGCAAAAAAGGCATAAGTGAAATTGCGAGTATTAACGATTCATTATTAAAAAAAATTCTGGAAGACAACATGGTTGATGGGATATTTGAGACCATCAGTGAATCAAATCAACGGATGAAAAATCTCATGCAAGATTCAACATTGGGAATGAACGAATTTATAAAAACTATCAAAACAAAACATTCAGCATTTTTAGAATAAGTTATTTTTATAAATAATGTTTTTATTTGATTTTAATATGGTTTCAGTATTAATCGCAGATGATTCCGATGCAATAAGGCTTGTACTGAAGGATATTATGAATATTGGTCACCATACTGTGGCTGGTGAAGCAAAAAATGGAGATGAGGTAATAGAAAAATACTCTAAATTAAAACCTGAGATTGTTTTGCTGGATTTAGCTATGCCAAAAAAGGATGGTTTAACTGTAATCAAAAATTTAATGCCAACACACCCTGATGCAAAAATCATCATTATCACGGCAGTAGACAACCCAAAAATAATTAACCAATGTCTGAAGGCAGGGGCAAAAGCACACATTTCAAAACCCTTTGATTATGAAAATGTTCTTAAAGTTATTTCAGACACGATTTCAAAATAATATGTAGTTGAGCAGACAATTTAGTTATGAATAAAAGTAGGATAGACAGCTTTTCTTAGTTGTCTAAAATTGTGGTTGATACAAGCATCATAATTAATGGACAGGTAATTAAACAAGTTGAAGCTGGTTCCTTAGAAAACATGGAAATCATAATTCCTATGGCAGTCTTAGACGAGTTACAATCCCAAGCAGCACAAAAAAAGGAACAAGGGTTTGTTGGTCTTGAGGAAATCAAAAAACTACAAGAAATTTCAAGCAAACATGGGTTAAAAATCAAATTTGAGGGAAATCGTCCAAGTGTCGATGATGTGAGGTTATCTGGACGTGGAAGAATTGATGCAATTATTCAAGATGTAGCCAAACAAAATAATGCTATTCTTCACACTTCTGATTATACTCAATCATTGGTGGCGCAAGCTATCGGAATTGATGTATGCTACCAAAAACCAGAACATGTCAAAGAGGAACTAGAATTCCTAAGATTCTTTGATTCAAAAACCATGAGTGTTCATCTCAAAGAGGGCATACCACCATTTGCAAAAAGAGGAAAACCTGGTTTGTTTGAATTAATAAAACTCGAAGAGAAAGTTTTAACTCGTGACTATCTGCATAATATCGCAACTCAGATTCTTGAAAGATCAAAAATTACAGATTCAGGCAGCATTGAAATTTCAAAGGCAGGCGCCCTTGTTATCCAATATGAAGATTATAGAATAGTAATCACTCAACCTCCGTTTTCTAATGGATACGAAATCACTATCGAACATCCAATAGTCAAGCTAACATTGGCCGAATATGGAATATCAGAAAAATTAATGTCTAGGTTTTCTGAAAGAGCAGAAGGAATTCTTATTTCAGGTCCTCCTGGATCTGGAAAAAGCACTCTTGCTTCAAGTCTTGCGAATTTTTATTACAAAACTGGTAAAATCGTTAAAACGTTTGAATCTCCAAGAGATTTGCAAGTTGACCTTGGGATTACACAGTATACAAGATTGGAAGGAAGTTTTGAGAATACTGCCGATATTTTGCTTCTAGTAAGACCAGATTACACCATTTTTGATGAAGTTAGACGAAGAGAAGATTTTGGAATATTTTCAGATCTTAGGTTAGCTGGGGTTGGCATGGTTGGAGTGGTACATGCAAATTCTCCTCTGGATGCAATTCAGAGATTCATTGGAAAAATTGAGCTTGGAATGATCCCTAATGTTCTAGATACTGTGGTTTTTGTGAAAGAAGGTAAAATTGCTCAAGTGTATCAATTAGAATTAAAGGTAAAAGTTCCAACCGGCATGGCAGAACAAGATTTGGCACGACCAGTGATAGAAGTAAGAAATTTTGAGGACCACAATTTGGAACATGAAATTTATACGTTCGGTGAAGAAAACGTAATTGTTCCTATTTCAAAAAAATCTTCAAAATTTGGTATTGAACAATTAGCAGAGCAACAAGTTAAGGAGGCTTTCAAAAAATTTGATCCCATGGCAGAGGTCGAAATACTGTCAGAGAATAGTGTCAAAGTCAAAGTAGACAAACAGGTTATCCCATCTATAATTGGCCGAGGCGGTTCCAATATCAATAACCTGGAAAAAATGCTCAAGGTAAACATAGATATTGTAGAAAAAGAAATAAAGGAAGAAAAATCAGCAAATTATGAATTACCATTTACGTTTTCAGAATCAAAAACAGCAACAATTCTTTCTGTGAGTAGGGAATACGCAGGAATGCATGCAGATGTTTATGTTAATGAGAAATACGTTATTACTTCTAGAATAGGGCGAAAAGGTCAAATTAAAATTCCAAAACGTTCTGACGCATCAAAACGATTAATGAAGCTAGCGTCTTCTCAGGAAGATATTGGGATTTTTCTTAAAGATTTTTGAAGTTAGTCAAAATTGTGGGATTTGATTTTAGAAACGTTATAAACTTTCGGAGCTGTTTGATAGTTTTAGGATTTAGATGGTGTTCAATTCCTTCTACGTCCTGATTTGCAATTTCATGATCAATTCCCAATATCTCAAAAAATTCTAACAGTGTTTTATGTTTTTGACGTATACCGTCCGCAAGATTGGATCCTTTGGAAGTCAAGCTAATCCCTTGATACTTTTCATATTCCAGATATCTATCCTCATCTAGTTTTTGTAGCATTTTTGTGACACTAGGGGCACTAACATTCATGTACCTTGAAATATCCAATGTCGTGGCATATCCTTTTTGCTCAACTAACTCAGAAATTACTTCCAAATAATCTTCCACTCTAGAACTTGAACTTGAACCAATTCTTTCTGATCGATGTGCTGCCTTTATGGACTCTAGTCTTTCAATATTTTTTTTTTTCATCTAGTTGTGATTTATACTATCTACTTGATATACTTCATCTCAGAATTTCAAATCTTCTCGTGTTGTGCAATCTTGACTATCAGGTGACCAAACTTCATCTTTGAATTTTAACTAATTTTGCCTTAAAATGAAAAGGGAAATGGAGGACACACTAGCCAAAAAACTTGAAAAATTTAGAGCATATTCGGATTCCGTAAAAAGGAGAGCCAGTATATATTCAGACATTTATAGGATTGATGATAAAAAAACTGCTAAATCACTTGGTGCCTTACATAAAGCACCATCGCCTGGAAAAAAGCTTCAGAAAATCGGTTTCATTATGCTTTGGGTTCCAGAACCCACCGGAGTTACTTGTGCAATTGGGGCACCGATGATCCTAGCAGGAAGATTTCTCAACAAAAAATATAATAGCGCCACAATAACCGATGTTGGTCAAAATACAAGAGACGCTTTTTCATCGATTAATGATTTTAAGAATTCAATTTTGTGAGGCTAACTTTATTTTTTAAAATCATGTGATTGTTTTTACAAACCATATTGGCAATAGAATTAATGCGTAGTTTTATTTTCATTTCAAACAATTTTAGGTTTTAATTTTTCTAATTCCAAAATTTCCTCAGTGATCATTCTTTAATCTTTCTACTCATTTCTTACCAATGACTAAATAAAATTCTCTTGTGATATTGACAATGCGTGTTTTTTCAAAATCCTCCCTAATGTCTCCTGCTCTTACATCAATTCTAATCCTAATTCTCTCAATGAATTCAGATCCGACCTTTGCACAAACAGACTATGAATTTACTGTTGTTTCTGGCGACCAGTTAAAGAACAATCCTTTTGCTCAAAAAATTCTAGATGGAATAAAGATAATGAAACAACAAATCATTGAAAAACAACAGAGGCAAAAACAGTTACAGGAACATCAAAAATTTATTGAAGAGCAAAGAAAGATTGCAAAGCAAAAATTAGATGAACAGCTCAGCCGTATGAATAAAGATTATGAACAATACACTCCTAGGGCATCATTTACAAGTTTTGTTTCTAAAATGCCTACAAGAGTACATGATGTCTATTGGGGTATGTTTGATTATCATATAGAAAAAGTAAAAACTGCTCAAGAAGCTATGAAGAGAGTTCTAGATAATGGTGGAAGTTACCAAGATGCAAGAGATGCTTATAACAAAATTGCCGCAATAAAAAGAGTTGAGCTCATCGAGGTGACAAAAAATCTTAATGTGAAGTATGGTCTTGCAGATGAAAAAATGCAAGCAACGTTTGATAAATACGGCAAACTACCACGATACGACGATTAATTTTTCATTTTTTAATATTTTTGTCACCTCTATCTAAGATTATGCAAAGCATTCAAACAAATGTATTGAAATTGTTTTGTCTAGATAGGCAGATGATGATTTTTTATTTGAGAAGAGAATTTTGTGGAACTTTGAGCAGTGGTATTTTCTACTATCTATTCATTGCTTGGATAAATTAATATATTTTAAAGGAAAAACATCAATTACTAGACATGCCCACAAGGCTTCAAGTTATAATTCCTATTACTCTTGCTGCATTTATCATTGGCGTAACGGGAATTCTTTCAATTCCAAGTGACGTAAAACTTGAAGCGGTCGAATTTCCAAGGGGCACAATTAAGGTAGATGATCATGTTTTAGAAGTACAAATTGCTGATACTGAACCGCGAAGAGTCCGAGGTCTTATGTTTCAAGAACAACTTGCATATAATGAAGGAATGATTTTTGTTTTTGATGAGTCTGGATTCTATTCTTTATGGATGTTGAATATGCAGTTTCCTCTTGATATAATCTGGTTTGATAGTGATGGAAAGGTTGTTTACATTGAGGAAAACGTCCCACCTTGTAAATCCGCATTAGAAACTGTAACGTGTACTAGAACCAACTCTAGTGAAAATGAGGCACGATATATTTTAGAGGTAACAGCAGGATTTGTGTACAAATTTGGAATTAGTGAAAATTCAGTTTTAAAAATAATCTCGATTTAATTCCCATAACAAAGACGTGTTGAACCTAGGAAAAAATGCAAATAAATGAAAAAAATTGGGTAGTAATTAGGATCGGAATCATCTGAATGATTTTAAAAGTTTAATGAAAAACGCCATATAGCCTGAAATGTTTTGTTTTCAGGTACACAAATGATTGAAGAGTTATGGTTAATTCCTTTAGGATTTGTTGCAGGAATACTTGGTTCAATGATTGGATTAGGAGGCGGGATAATTATGGTTCCAGTTCTAACTTTTGCAGGATTTGCGCCTACTGTAGCAGCAAGCAACAGTCTTTTTGCTACTTTTAGCAATGCAATAGCATCTACTATTTCATATTCACGACAAAAAAGAATCGAATATTCTATTGGACTTAAACTGGGTTTATTATCTATTCCAGGAACTATAATTGGTGCATACATATCATCTGATGTAACGCCGGGAATTTTCAAAATTCTATTTGTATTAGTGCTAATTTCATCAAGCATATACATTTTTTTGAGAAGAAAATTTGAATCAAAACATTACAATACATCAAAACAAGTAATGCTTCTAGTTATAGGAACAAGTTTTTTCGCAGGAATGATTTCTAGCTTTTTCGGTATTGGAGGTGGAATAATTTTCGTGCCGCTCATGATAATAGCAATGGGAATGGGGATGAAAAATGCCGCACCAACATCTCAATTGGTCTTGC
Organism: Nitrososphaerota archaeon; assembly: GCA_022564515.1. Classification (GTDB taxonomy): domain Archaea; phylum Thermoproteota; class Nitrososphaeria; order Nitrososphaerales; family Nitrosopumilaceae; genus DRGT01. The sequence continues at coordinate 18,702 of JADFLH010000005.1, read as the reverse complement.
TGTTTACATCATTTTCTGGTTTGATTACTCATAGCATCTTAGGGCATCCGGATTATTTACAGTCGTTATTGTTGGCAGTCGGTGCATTCGGAGGGGGTTTGATAGGAGCTAGACTGTCTCTTGAAATTAAAGAACGATCATTACAAATTCTCATAACTGTAGTAATCATTATCGCTGCGATAAAGTTATTCATAGAGTCGATTGAAAATATGTTCTAGCTTCAAGTTCTTTTTCCGAAATACTACAGGTAGAAAAAAATTCATCTCCTACTTTTAGTTCAGAAAATTTCTTCATGTTTATCTTTCTTCATCAACACAGAATATAACTGATGTTGAAGATGGAGCGTGCTCGGACACAAAATAGTTTATAGCCTGAACAATCTTTTCATTATCTGGTTCTTTACCATCAATTGTTCCGGGCAGAACCAAAAATGATCTCACTTTTGATTTTAGAACATCGCTTAATTCTTGATTAACAGTAGTGGTAAATGGTCTCAAAGCTCCTCGAAATACTTCAACAATTGCTCTTTGAGTACCAGAAATTCTGCCTGATGGCATATCAGGCCCAATCGTTATAATAATTCCAGTTTTGTCTTTGAACAATCTAGGATCTTTTCCACCTCCGGGAACAAAACAGTCTAAGGAACGATGAATAACTGTGGCAGGAGTGTTGATGAACTTGTCGACCAACTCATCCCACTCTTTTCTTGACAATTCAACAAGTTTTGAAAATTGAGGAACTTTACCTGTAATGTTTATGATGGCAGCTATTTGACCCATATTATTTGCTGACTCAAGCCATCTATCAATCTCCTCAGGATTTTTTAGATTGACTATATGTGAGTGAAATTTTGAACTAATTGAGTTCTGAATTTCTTTTGAACAGCTGTCTGAAATTAGGCAGACTGCTTTACCGCCATTTTTTTCAATATTCTGTGCTAAAAATTCCGCACGTTCTGAATCGGCTTTATCAGTGGCGTTGATTGCAAAAACTACAGTCTTTGAACTAAAATCTGGTTGATGAACAGAAGGAGTTGATGATGAAATATGTGGTTTAACAGGATAAAATACTCTGTCTCCAGGAATGACTTTTCCATTGAGGATCTTTGCTAATTCATCATCACACAGTTCAAGAACAGTTTTTGCAACTTGAGACTGTGTGAGAAATTGCTCGTCTGCAATCATTTTAGAAGTGTTTTTCTGAATTTTTTCAGCAATTGTTTTAATGTTATATAGAAGATTTGAGAAGGTTTCAGAAATCTTCTGAACATCTACGTCTTTGCTTTTTGTAAAATGCTCAGCGGCTTTTGAAATTCCTTCTTTAATTACACTTTCATCCTCGCCTAATAATGGAATAATTTCTTTGCTGACTGACTCTACCTCAGTTGGACTTAGATCTTCAAAACCACTAACTCTCAAAAATTCTGCAGCTGCTTTAGGGTAAACTGTTTTGTAAATTCTATCAGAGTGAACAGGTCCTGGATTTGTGGCAATAGAAATTATACCTCGATCTATTAGCTCCCAAGACATTGCTTCAGCTAATCTATTTTTAGCTCCTTGAGAAGCAGTATATGGATCTCTAAATCTGTATGGACGCTGCTCAAGCGGTCTTTCTTCGGAAAAGAATGTAGAAATTGTAATTATTTTAGAACCCTTTTTCATAACTCTTAAAGCCTGAACAGAAATCCAAAAAGTACCTGTTAAGTGGATGGCTACAGTACTCTTAAATTCATCTAAAGAAGAATTTGCAAAACAAGTTACAGGTCCTGAAACCCCTGCATTATTAATGACGATATCAACATTTGTGTTTGATTCCTTTAATGCATCAAACATTTGATTAACTGACTTTTCATCACTAACATCTACTCCAGAAAATATTTTTACAAAGGCATTACTTTGAACTCTTGCAATTATCTCCTCAAGTGATTTTGAAGCTTCTTCCAGTGGGTTCTTTCTTCTTCCAAGGATAATCACACTTGCTCCATTTTCCACAAATTTTCGTGCAATAGCATTACCAATTCCAGTCCCACCCCCCGTAATTAGAACAACCTTTCCTTGAAAATCTAACAACAATAAAAAATTCAAACTTTAGTATTATTTATTTGGATTGATACCATCTAAACTAGATTTCTTGATATCTTTATTTGGGTGTACAATTCATGTTTTATAATGCATGATACAGAACCAGACACTTTTGTTTTAAAGACAGAGCCTCAAAAATATTGTGACTTATTGGCTGAGATTGGCATAGATGCTCAAGCAAAAGAGATTGGAACCGACGAAGTGGAAAAAGGAGATTTCTATAGTAGGTATTTTTCTCAAGCACCAAGAATGGTAACAAACAGGGGATGTGTTGAGCCAAAAAAATCCAACATAGATGTTATTCAAATTATTCAAAAGGGTTGAGAAAAATGCAGGATCAAAATCTATCTACATGGGGCGCACAAGATAGATTTCAAGCACATTTTATAGTAAGAAAAACGGGAAATCCAGTGGATTTTTTAGCTAGAACAATTCTTGACGTAAAAGGTCACTTTGCATCAAAGAAAGTTATAGGGGTGATATGGAATGGAGGAAAGCTCGCCTATACATTAAATCAAGATTCTGAATTGAATGAACTAATCTCAAAACAAACGGTTAATGATGCAACGATCTTTGTTGAACCTACTGAGAATGAGATTAGGATTCGTGGTAAATGGAAAAACCATTTTGATTTTGGAATAACAAAAGAAATGTTTGAAATCTATAATAAAATTGCTGGACATATAAAGGCATTTTAGGCCTTCCACCACTCTAAGGATAAATAATTCACTTTATCTTTACCGTTTGTAACAGCAAAAATGAATTGTTTTTTTACCGTTGTAGCCAGTCGGCCAGCTAAAACTATTCCTGTTGTGGTTATTGAGTCACTCCTTTTGTAAACTTGCACAAGATATGGCGCATGGTCTATTCCGGGTCCTTTTTGATATACAGCAAAATCACAGCCAAATTTTATTCCCGGATTTATAATGTACCCTTTATCTCTAAAATTTTTGTAAACAAGATATTTTTCATCAAAATCATGATATTGTTTTCTACAAATTTCTAACATTTTTTGTTTTGTTACTTGCTTTTTGGTTTTGTAAACAGTTATTTTTTTCATTTCAAGTAAGTAGTACCCTTCAATTAGATCCAGAATTAATGGAGCGTTGATTTCATCAGGTTTTGGTTTTGGAATTCCAATTGGCTTACCGTAATAGCCTTGGCAAAAGAGTTTCCTAGAATCCTCAATATTCCATATGATTATTCGGTTTTCTATTAACTCACTTTTCAAGCTATAGACTCAATGCTAACATAATGAAATAATCAGAAACATTTTGACACTTGTCAGCCATTTCTTCAATCCCCTCAATCACATCCTTCAGCAGCAAAAGTTCTTTAGTGTTAGTAACCTCATTCAGAAGTTTAATGGTAGTTTGACGATATTTTATATCAATTTCCCTTTCGATAGATTGTGTTTCTTGAGCAATGTCTATCGCATTAGATTCATTATTGGTCAAGTTTCTTATTACCTCATTAAGTTTGTAAATCTCATCCACCACAAGTTCCATTAATATGGTAAGGTCTTTGTCTATCTTTGAACTCTTTAAAACGGAAGGCTTGACATTTGAAAGCTTGAAGGCGATTCCAGTAATATATCCTGCAATTTCATCCATGGTATAAGCCGTATTGAGTATGTTTTCTCTATTCATTATCAGGCCTCCTACATCTGCAACTTCTCTTGTAATTTTACGACGAAGGTTTTCTACATCCTCCTCAATTGTTGAAATTTGTTCTAACGCGTTTTTAATTTTTGGCTTGTCTTTTTTTACCATCAGCTCAGGCAGGGTAGCTAGTTCCCTTGCTGCGTTTAAAATTCTATTAATTTCATCCTGCAAAACAGCGATTGCTTTTCGCTTGGCCTGTACCTCAAGTTCCCCGCTATACACTGTAGAGGTTTCTAAATTTGTGACGCTAATTAAATCCTTGTATAAAATATGATTAGTGAATTAAACTCATATCTGCTTTTGGTTTTGGATTACTTTTCTCTGCCCCTTATAGAGGGCTATGATTTCTTGTGTAGTTGATGCATCTTCAGGTGTTTTTTCCAATCTTAGCTTGCCGGTAAACTTTGGAAAACGTAATGCTAGACCGCTATTTTTTCTTATTGCGTTCATTGCGGTTTTATGAATTGGACTTAGAGTGATTTCTGATGCCATAATTTCTAATACTAATTCTGGTTCAAGCCATACATCAGCTTCCATTTCACTATCTATTCTTGGATTTTTTTTCAGCGTTACTTTGTCTTGCAGTAATTGATATAACTGATCTAAATCTTCATCTGTAAACCCAGTTCCTACTTTACAGATACTAGGAAAAGTATCATTTTGATCATCATAAGATGCTAACAACAATGTACCATATTTGCCAGTTCTTCTTCCTCTCCCAAAGAAGGCCCCGATGACAATTAGATCTATACTATCGCCTAACTCATTTTTGTATTCACGTTTTAACTTGAGCCAAGAATTCCCTCTAGCCCCTGCTTTATAAGATGCATCTAACATCTTTAACATCAAACCCTCACATCCAGAATTAATGCTATTTTCAAGGAAATCTTCTATCTCATTATCATTTTGAACAACTGTCATTGGAACAAGTTTGGCAAATTCATTTTCTGATAAAATCTTCTGGAGCATCTCTCTTCTTTTTGTATATTCTACCTCAAGACAACTTTTTCCGTCTAGATATAACAAATCGAAAAAATTTACCGTGATTGGATACTCCGATACTGCTTTTTCTATTTTGTATTTTCTTCTTCTATGCATTAATTCTTGGAAAGGTAAATACTCACCAGAATCTTCATTAATTGCTACTACCTCTGCCTCTAAAATAGCATCATTGACCTTGAGATTTTTTGGAATTTTTTCAACAATATCTGGATAGTGTCTAGTGATGTCTTCTAAACTTCTAGAGAATAATTTTACTGCATTGCTTTTCACATGAATCTGTGCTCGCTCGCCATCAAGTTTGTATTCTGCAGCAAACTTATTACCCATCTTTTCCATAGCCTCTTTTTCACTTTTCACTCTTTCAGCAAGCATTGGTCTTATTGGATTGAATACGGTTACCTGGAATGTTTTTATTCCATCCAATCCTTTTTTTGCAGTTACTTCTGCAACTTTTCCCAAGTCGCTTGAAACGTTGTATGCTTTTTCAAGTAATGCACGATTTTCTTTTGTCCCAGTGTACGCTGCTGCAAGTGCATCCATAACTGTATTCTCAGCAATTCCTAAACGCAAAATTCCAAGCAAAATCTTAAGAATGAATCTAGCTTCTAGCGGATTTGCATCATTTAATAAACTGGAAATGTATTTCATTTTCATATCCTGAGATCTTGGACCATCAAGTGTGGCAATTTTGTAAAGTGTGTCGTAAACTCTCTCAATTGTAATATCTTCTACAACGAAAGTTGTTTGAGTCTTTTGTTCTAAAACTATTGATGCGGCATGACCTAGATCTCCAACTTTCCTATAATCCTCCTCAATTCTTTTTATTGGGATTCCTGAAGATTTTGAGATTGCTTTAATGGCGAGTTTTTCTCCAACCCCTAACTCAATTCCTTCAAAGTCGGGACGCAACTTTCCTTGAATTAAGTAAACTATCTTCGAAATTAATTCGTGTGGTGTTTTTTCAAATAAATCAACAAGCAGCTTCGTTAATTCTAATCTCTTTGAGGTCTCTTCCATTTTCTTGAAGACTTCAGCTAAAATAATAAACTCCACTCTAAATTTTTACAATATCCCGAATAAAAGTTTGAATCTATTTGTAACTACAAATCAAAAAGTTTGAAATTAAAAATCGAATCTAATGAAACGAAGAGACATAATAGTAATTTCTGTACCAATTTTATTGTCTATTCTCGGTATTATTCATAATTTTGAACAAGTGGTACAGTGATTTGAAATTCATCTAATCTGGATCTTCGTATGATTCTTTTCTCTGAAACGATGATTTATCATCTTTTAGTGGTTTCATTTTGCTCTCAAGTTTTTCCATCCTTGCCTTGTAACCTTCAGAATACTCCAATTCTGATGGAACAAGTGTAGCCGGATGAATAAATCCTTGACTTCTCATTGCTAATGCCTTTTGAGTGGCTATCTGTCTGATATAGTCCCAATCAGCTGTTGAGAAACCATCAAAAGGTCCTGTCAGTTTTCCATCATGAACACTAAAGACAAGAGCAATAACGATAGGTATGCAAAAGTCAATTGTGGCCGCAGAATTTAATTTAACTGGCATTAATGGCATATGATGACTTCCTCTAGTATTTCCAGCTACATAATGTGGATTGTTAAAAACACTTCCGACTTCTTCAGTTGCGGGGAATTTTTTTTGTGTTCTTACAATGCAAATAGGATCATCCTTGCCAACATAGGTTCCAGCAATGTTATGTAATCTGTCTGTAGAAGAAGAAACAATTGGTTCTCCATCTTTAGTATTAACGGTAGCAATAACGTATCGTCCTGGATACATTAATGCTGCCTCGATGGTTGGTTTATCTTCCCATAAGGTAAGCTCCGCTATCTTTCCTTCTTCAACATCCATAATGTTGATAATTACCCCTTCTGCAAGAGATTTGTTAATAATCAAACCAGTATTACTCAGCCCATCTATGAACATTCGATAAAATGGATAGTTGAAAGCTCCAGGCTCTGTTTTATCTGCTGCAAAAACTGTAAATGCCTCATTTGGCCGTTCCTCAAATTCCAATTCGGCAACGCCCGGCCCCATACCCTTAATGTTTCCTGAAAACGAATCCTTTAGAAGATCCTGACCAGCACCATACAATCCTTCTTGTTTGGCTACTTTGGTACCTTCCTCAAATGCAGTCCATGCCAATTGATGAATGTCCTTGTTGTCAACGCCCTTTGTGTGCGTCATAATTATGTGAACGTCATCACCACAATAACCGATGTAATGATCAATTAACAAATCTCTATTGTTTTTGATTGTTTTTCTAACTGCATCCAATAAACCATCGCTTGGTTTAGTATGTCCACCAATACCACCAACATCTGCTTTGATAGCCGAAATAGTAATTTTCATAAATTCTGTCAATATCTCCTTTGATTTATGTGTAATTTTCTCAAAAATTTTGATCTAAGAAAATTAAAAAGACTTATAGTTTTTTGAAAAGATCGGAAAGGTAATAAATCCCTCTCATTATGACTTCGATATGGCAAATAAAGACCATCTAAACTTGATAATTACGGGACATATTGATAATGGCAAATCCACAACTATGGGTCACTTTCTCATGGAGATGGGAATAGTTGATGAAAGAACTATCGCTCAACACGCAGTTGAATCAGAAAAGACAGGAAAAGGTGAAACTTTCAAGTACGCATGGGTTTTGGACAATATTAAAGATGAAAGGGAAAGAGGAATTACAATCGATCTTGCTTTTCAAAAATTTGAGAGTAAAAAGTATTTTTTCACCCTAATTGACGCTCCTGGGCATAGGGACTTTGTGAAAAACATGATTACGGGTGCTTCTGAGGCTGACTGTGCAGTATTGGTACTTTCAGCAAAAGAAGGAGAAACAGACACAGCAGTTGCACCAGGAGGACAAGCAAGAGAACACGCATTCTTACTGAAAACATTGGGGGTAAACCAAATAATTGTTGCAATCAACAAAATGGATATCAGTAATTATTCTGAGGATGCCTTCAAGTCAGCTAAAGAAAAAGCTGAAAAACTCGTCAAATCAGTTGGTTACAAACTTGAACAAGTTCCAATCATTCCAGTATCTGGTTGGAAAGGAGATAATTTGGTTAAAAAATCGGAAAATATGCCATGGTGGACCGGTAAAACTCTACTTGAAACATTTGATACCTTTACGCTTCCTGAAAAGCCAATAGGGAAACCACTACGCGTCCCAATTCAGGATGTTTATTCAATCACGGGTGTTGGAATAGTTCCAGTTGGTCGTGTAGAAACTGGTCAAATGAAACCCAATCAAAAAATTATTCTTATGCCATCAGGAGTAACTGGAGAAATTAAAACAATTGAGACTCATCATCAACAATTGGAATCCGCACAAGCTGGTGACAACATTGGTTTTAACTTGAGAGGTGTCGAAAAGAAGGATATCAAACGGGGCGATGTAATGGGAACTCCCGATGCACCCCCCAAAGTTGCTAAAGAATTCAGAGCACAAATTATAATTATACACCATCCTACAGCTCTTGCACCGGGTTATACTCCAGTAATGCACTGCCACACATCACAAGTTGCGGCAACAATTTCAGCGTTTGAGGCAAAAATCAATCCATCTTCAGGAGCAGTGGAAGAAAAAAATCCAAAATTTCTAAAAGTTGGAGATTCTGCAATTGTAAAGATTAAACCAGTAAGACCAACCTGTATTGAAACCTTTCAAGAGTTTCCTGAATTGGGTAGATTCGCACTTAGAGATATGGGTGCAACAATAGCTGCAGGTATTGTAAAGGAAATCACTGAAGAACACAAAGCTTAGTGAAGAGTAGATGCCACAGTCTGCTCGAATCAAATTAACAAGCATCAATCTCCATAGATTAGATCAAGTTTGTACTGAAATAATGGGCATTGGGAAAAAAACAGGTGTAAAAATAAAAGGTCCAACCCCACTGCCTGTAAAGAAACTCAATGTGGCAACTAGGAAATCTCCCTGTGGTAGTGGAACTGAAACTTATGAAAAATGGGAGATGAGAATGCACCGAAGAATAATCTACATAGGTGCGGATGATAGAGCCATAAGACAGTTAATGAGACTAAAAATTCCTGACGACGTTTACATTGAACTTTCATTAAAGTGAGTTTGTTAGCCTTAAATAATCGAAAATTTTACTGAATGAAGATGGTAGAAGAAAATCTCGAAACAGAACCAAGTTCTCCTATAGAAGAAAGCACTCCAACTGAAAAATTCGATGTAGTTTATGCTTGCTTGAGATGTGGTACGGTTGTTTCTAATACTGAATTGAGTAGACTGCCAGAAATAAAATGCATTTGTGGCTTTAGAGTTTTTACCAAAGTACGACCACCAGTTGTAAAATCAGTCAAAGCAATCTAGCTGTTCCTATCCTTTTTGTAAGTGTGTATTCTTTGTAAATGAGTTCTCATTTCTTCCATATTTGAAAAAGATTTGTTGCACTTCTTGCAATCATATGGAAGATCTTTATAGTGAACTACCTGCTGATGCTGCATTAATTCTTCTTGTTGCGAAAACTTTTGGTGACATGTTTCACATTCAAATTTTCTAAAAAACCGCATTTTCTATCCGGACTTTAATTTGTTTGAATCCCAACAACTTTTGCATAACTGTCCATCAATTTTCCATTTTCCTTTTGGATGGTATCTTATGAAACCTAGTTTTGTGCCACAGATGCTACAAAAGCTCTTTTTTTTGTTAAAATCCTCCTCTTTCTTATCAAAACATTCCTTGCATAGCAAACCTTCCATATCCCACTGCCAGCGAGGCTCCCACAAATCGTTAATCTTTTTCGTAACATCACAGCTTAAACATGACTGTTTCATTTTCTTTTCATAGAATTCTTTTATTTTATCCAGATGACAATCTCCACAAAGGAATCCCTTGATTCCCCAATCTTTTTTGGGTTTATGTTTATGCGAAATCTGTTTACTGCAGATTGTACAAAAAACCGGTTTTCTACTCAGCAATCTCATTTTTTTCTATACTGCTTCACTGTTTAAAAAATATAATATTTTTTCATGCTTCAAAATTTAAAAACAAAAAAAGAACTGAAATGACGCCATTTAGGTCTTTTTTAGTAGTTTTTCAATTGCCTGACTTGCATTTACCATGCCATGTTTTTTAGCATATTTTTCGATCTTTTTGTATTGTTCCATTGAAAAACAGATTGGCATTGAACGTTTTTCCATTATTATGGTTTTAATTTGGAATTAATATCCTTTATGATTAAAAAGATATTTGATACCGATTTTAAAAAAATAATTAATGCCAAAAAAACGCCAAATCTTAGTTATAGGACATAATGATGATGGTTGTACTTCAGAACATGAAAAGATTGCTTATGAAACCGGAGTGGAGATTGCAAAATCAGGTTCTGTATTAATTTCAGGTGGATTAGGCGGGGTAATGCGAGCTGCGTGTCACGGAGCTCATGATGCCAATGGTATTGCTGTTGGAATTATTCCACAAGATGATCCTGTCTTGGCAAATGAATTTTGTGACATTGTCATTCCAAGTGGAATGGGACTAACTAGGAATTTCTTAAATGTACTTTCAGCAGATGGAATAATAATTATTGGCGGGGGTACAGGAACTCTTTCTGAAATATGTGCTGCATATTTGCACAAAAGGCCAATGGTTGCGATTCAAAACACTGGCGGAATAGGTGAACAATTCATTGATAAATTTCTAGATCACAAGGAAAATGTTAGAATAATTGGGGCCAATAATCCAAAAGAAGCTGTGAAATTGATTTTAGAAAGGATAGCTAAATAAATCGAATTAATTTTTTCCTTTAAAACTGAACTTATAGCCAACGATTGTTGAGTTAAAAACTCTATGTAGATGAGGGATTTTGTCTTTGGTCAAAGATCGTCTGCATTTGTTTCGCTAATGTGTAAATACCTTCCCAAGTTCTAGAATCTTGATTCTCTTGAGCTAATTTAATATAATTTCTAATCTCCTCATTTTTACTAATACCTATCAAATAATTACCAAACTGAGTATACACGTTGGTTGGTTCTAGAATTTTCATTTGCGTAAAATGGTATATGTTTTGGAAAATTGTGAGATATCGCATTAGGTCATACTCACTAAACTTCCCTCCATTTTCTATCATAATTGGTTCATCATTAGCAATATTTCCTGCAATTAAGATCATTTTTTCTTTTTGTAAATTTTCACCCAATTTAAAGAGAATATCAATCTCGTAGGATTTTTTTGAATCTTCAAAAGATTGGTGTGCATCCTTTTGGGAACGAATGGAAACACGTACTTGTATTATCAAAATAACTGCAACGACTAAAGTTCCAAAAGCAGTAAGTAATGTCACTAAAGGAATAATACCCAGTTCATTACCCATCCTTTTTGAAAAGATTTTATGTAAATAAAGATGAAATACCGGTTTCGTTCCTGTAATTACATGGGATGGTTCACGCGGAATGATGAGACAAACGAGGAGGAAACAGGAGAATACGAGATGATGTCAGCGAAATTGAAACAAAATCTAAGTGAATTGGAGTGTGAGGAAGCAATAATCAAGGACAAGGAACGATATGGAAGGGTTCGCAATAGTGTGATGAAGGTTTTGAGAGCAAAAAATGGCAATGATGTAGCAAATAGGGCATTAAGTAGAGTAAACAAAAGGTTACAAGAGAATTATTTTTCAAATTAAGAATTTTCAGATTACTAACTTTCACAACCTATTCCATCTTTATTCCCATCAAACCTATGTGGATCTGGTTGTAAGACTGTGAATCTTTTTTGTGGAATATCACTGCAATTCAAGTCTGGTGGCGGAGAAGGGATACAGAAATCAGGATATGATGGGTCACAGCTTGGTTGTTGTGTTTGAGTTGATGGATCTGGTGTGGGTTCCGATGTGGGTTCTGGTGTGGGTTCTATAATCACTTGTTCAGCAGGTTCTGGAATAGGTTGTATCGTATCTTGTTGATCAAATTCAAATGAGTAGAATGTCGTATGGAGACCTTCCCAATTACTAGATTTTGTTTCCAAGTTTGCATATACATCATAATCTCCACGTGAGAACCTTTCATCGATAGTAATCAGAACTCCCCTTTGTTTTCCTAGAAAAATATTTTCCCATGTAAGAAAATCATTTTTTGTAAAATCATACTCGTTAGAATAAACTTGGTGTCCATTTTTTTCAATGGTAAGTTCTAGGTGACCATTAGCCTTTGTAAATTCCCCGTCTGCATTATGAAGAATTACGGCTACAGATAATCTATCAACATCCTCATAATATGTTGCTATAAGGTTTGCTAAACGCGCATCATCATATGTTTGAGAATTATACGCCACAATAATTAGAGCAATCACTGCAACTGCTCCAATTCCTATTCCTATGCCTATTCGCTTATCAAATCCCACTGTTTTAGAAATGATATTGTTTTACTTAACTCGGATCATGATTCTCAGGATTAAATAAACTCGTTTTTAGTAGCTATCCTAGAAAGAATTACTGCATAGAAACAAGCAAAGGATCAGGTTCATAAAACTGACCATGTTTTTCTGCCAGCTGCTTTAATTCATTGACTATGTTTGACATTCCATATTCTTTTGCAGTTTCAAAAAGTGGCTTTTTTAATCCAAGACCCAATTGTGCTGCTTTTTCTATTTCGGCAACATCACTTGCTTGGTTTGTAATGAGCCATGCAGCATTGTTTAGAATATTGGCAACAATTTGAATTGGATTGCATTTTTCAGCTAGCTCTTCAGATAATGGAATTCGTTCGTACTTATCGGCCGAATATTTGTAAAATCCCTCTCCGGATTTTTGTCCGAGCTTCTTTTCATTGTAAAGCTGTTCTATCTTAGGATGTGGATTGATGACTTTCTTATCTCTCAGATGCATCTCAATAGTGGCTTTATGAATTACATCCATTCCAGTGAAATCTGCTAACTCAAATATCCCCATTGGGAATCCAAGATTAAACTTTACCGCAGAATCAATTTCTGTAAGTTGGCACTGTTGTCTGTCCATAACATAGTACGCCTCGTGCACCATCGGGATGAACAATCTGTTAATAATGAATCCCGGGACATCTTTTCTGCACAATATAGGTTCTTTCTTGACTGATTTTACAAAATCCTGAATAAGATCAACTACCTCCTTTGCAGTTTTTTGCCCTGGAATGACCTCGACTAATTTCATTAATTGGGGTGGATTGAAAAAGTGAATTCCAATGAATTTTTCTGGTCTGCTAGTGGTGTTTGCAATTTCAGTTATAGGCAAGGTGCTAGTATTTGATGCAAATATCACATCTTTGTTTGCAGCTTGATCAAGCTCTTCGTAAACTTTTCTTTTCAAATCCAGTATTTCAGGAACAGCTTCAATGACGAGCTGACAATCCTTTACAGAATCCTTAAGATCCACAATGGGTTTTATTCTGGAGAAAATATCATCAGCCTCCGTCTGAGAAATTTTTTGTTTTGAAACAAGTTTTTCCAAGCTCCACCTGATTTTTTCCATAGCATTATCAAGGAATTTTTGTTCAATGTCTCTTAGAGTCACATTGTATCCTGCAGTTGCAGAAACCTGAGCAATGCCATGACCCATAATGCCAGAACCTAGTACCGTGATATTTTTAATTCTCAACAAGTTTCCGAATTACTAATATCCTTTATAATGCATTTCAAAACTCTAGTCCATATTGGGACTATTTAGAAAGGGAAACAAAAACGAGACAAAATGCAAGGAATGTGGCCTTGAGCTTCATGCTCCGGAGAGATTGAAAAGACATTTGAAAAAAGCCCATGGAAATGTTCCTGCGAAAAAAACTGATGATCAAGACTCTGATGGTGGAATGTGGTAATTGGCAGCCCAGAAATTTAGTTGATTTAATATTTCTCTATCTTTTAATAATAATGTGGATTGCATCTTTTGTAAAATTGTGAAAGGAGAAATTCCTGCAAAAATAATTGAAAAAACAAACAAATCACTTGCTTTTATGGATGCCTTTCCTTTGGCAATAGGTCATTCTTTAGTAATTCCAAAAAATCATTATGAAAAAATGCAAGAAATTCCTCCTGAAGAAAATGCTGAGCTTTTTGAAACTGTCAGAAAGGTTCTATCAAAGGTTGATAAACTAACAAATTCTACCCTTGTGGCACTTCATAACGGAAAAGACAGTGGACAGGAAATACCACATGTGCACATCCATCTGATTCCAAGGAGCAAGGAAGATTCAGCAGGGCCGGTTCATAGTATGTTTAAGAATAGACCCAAATTATCAGATAAAGAATTCAATGAACTGCTTGAAAAATTAAAGTCTCGGTAATTTAATACGGAAAAAGTCTTTCTTTGGTTTCTATATTTTCAACACTAATTGCTTTTGTAGGACAAGTTTCAGCAGCATCCATGATCTTATTGATTCCTGCTCCCTTTGAGTTGTACACTCTGGATTTTGGATTCATTCTACTTAATTTGTCAACGTGGAAAACTTCAGGAGCAATTGTTTCACAGCTACAACATCCTATACATAATGAGGGTTCAACATTGACGAAAAGGTTTGGTTGATTTGTTGGCTCTTTAGTCTTTTCAAATTCCCCATTTTTGCCATCTGCATTAATTGCACTGTCATACTGTTCCCAAAACTTTCTTTCATATTCTTTATACCAGTTAGGATTTGATTCCTCAAAATCTTTTGTGAATCTACTCCAATCTTCTTCCGGAGTGCCAGCTGGAGGAGGCCCCCATCGAGTTTTTTTTCTGGAATCACGTCTTTTCTTGGTATTAGTTTCAGTAAACTGCCACTTGGACTTGGCTCTTCTAACATTTCCACTCTTGTATTGCTTTTTTAGGAAATGATATGCTGCTGCTATCTGCTTGAATTCATTTCCATCGTTTCTAATCGTGTTTTTATCTGGATGTAATTCAAGTGCTAATTTTCTATATGATGATTTGACATCCTCAAATGATGAATCTGAATTTACTTTGAGTGTTTGGAAAGCCTGTTGGGTATCCACTATATTTTTAATAATGTTCATATGTTAAAAACAATTTCATAATATTTCGAACAACGTGAGGGCGGATTTATTCTAATAATTCTTCGTCTTCTCGCCTCCATGCCGGATCAACTATGCATAAAAACCTCAATTTGGGTTTGTCAGTGTTCTCAATAAACTGTTCTGACATTGGAGGTATGTACACTGCATCGTCTTTTGTGACTTGGATTTTTTCGTCATCAACATGTATTGTGCCTTTGCCCTCAAGAATATAGTAGATCTCAGATGATTTCATTTTGTGTAGTTTAGATTTTTTTCCTTCATCTAATGAAAAATGAGCAAGGCTGTATCTAATTCCATTTAGGGTACTATGTGGATGAAAAATTTGACGAATTTTCGTTCCTTCATATCCTTCTATTTCAGGAACTTCGGGTAATTTTTTTAATGGCATAATTACCGAAACCTTTTGTTATAACATATTTGAGACATTACTTTTGAAATCTGATTCAAACCACGTAGTTTTTGGCTCGCGATTTTTAATTGGTGAGGAATTTATTGCAATGTGTGAAAAATTTTGATTTTTGTTGATAGAACCGTGTGTGTGAAATTCTTTGGAGGGAATATACACAATATCACCAAATTCAAGCCTAATTTCTCTTGTTTTTTTAATTTTGAATTTGGATCTTCCGTTGCCAATTTTTTTAAAGTAAACCAAATTTCCTACTCCACTTGTAACAATCAAAGTTTGACCGCCTTGATGATAATGTAATTTTGTTTTAGAACCTTTTTTGAAGGTTACATGATAAATTTTGTGTTCTGGTGCTTTTACATTTGAAATCTCTCTTGCATCTATTGGGCCTGTAAAATAATTTGGTTTAACTTTTCTTATTTTTCCTTTTGAAAAAATATTTTCTTTTAAAACTTTCATTTCAATAATTCACGTGTAATACTACGAGTATATTTTTTTGGTTATTAAAGTAAGATATGATTATAATCCCAGAAAATAGGTAACACGCAAAAAAATTATCTTACCAATCTCCTAAACTGCTCATTTTCTTGGAGCCGTTCAAAGATTTTTTCAGATTTTGCCCATTTCCTAATCGTTTTAGGATCTTTGGATATTGCTTTTTTCAACAAATCTAATGCTTGCCCAATTTCATCAAGTGCCGCCATGCTTCTAGCTTTTGCATAAATGACATTGGCATTTTCTTTTTTCTCCCTTAGCAGATCATCAAAAATTTTGATAGCATTTTCATGTTTTTCTAACTCGGCAAGCTCAATTCCCTTATGAAATAATGCATCAAGGTGTCTTGGATTAGAACGGTAAACAAGCTTAAAACAATTTAGGGCCTCTTCATGTTTTTTCATTTTTCCCAAAACAATTCCCTTGTAAAATAGCGCATTTGGTTTTTTAGGGTCTAGCTTTATTGCGTCCTCCAAACAAGAAATTGCCTCTTTATGAGATGCTAATCTATCAAACAAAACTCCTTTGTTAAAATGAGCGGCGGCATATTTAGGATCAGCACTAATTGATTTGTCATAAAATTCCAAGGCCTCTTGGGTATTCCCAAGTTCTGCAAGTGCAATTGCCTTATTGTTATAGCTTGGAGCATCTTTAGGATTAATTTGTAAAATTGTGTCAAAGCAGGTAATTGCATCACTGTATTTTCTCATTTGGTTTAATGCAAGTCCTTTGCTATGTAAGGCTTCAAGATTTTTTGGGTCTTGTTTGAGAACTTTGTTAAAAAATGAGATAGCTGCTTTTACCTGATTTTTTTTCATCAATGACATTGCTAGATATATCAAGTCCTCTGGCTTTTGTTTTGATCCAAAAAATTTCATGATACCTCATTGATACCTCAAAAGAGTATGTAAAATTTGGCACTTAGCTAAGTGATTTGAATTTTTTCATGGCCTCTTTTGCGAGATTTTCTAAATCCTCATTTGTGATTTTTGTTGGATCATCTGATGCAAGTGCATCATTATATTCATCTTGAGTGTTTGACATTTTTTTTGATTTTTTTTCGGCCATTTGTGAACCTATAAGCTGAACTAGTACTAAATTTTTTCAGAAAATCTAGCAGATGATTGAATCATGTGTTTTATATCAGAATCTGAGTGAGCACTTGAAATTGCACCTAGTTTTCCAGGCAAAAAGAAGATTCCATCATTTACAATCATCTCAAAATGATAGTTGTTTAACAGAACAATATCGCATTTTGCAGCTTGGTTAGCATTTGTAATTTCAGAAATGCCTTTTTTTGCAAAATGTGTCATAAAGAGAGAACCCATGCCAGTTGTTATCACATTTCCATCAAAGACCTTGGTTAGCTGCTTGCGAGCCATGTCCCCAAGCTTGTTAATTTTGGAATAAAGAGAACTTTGATTCTTTTTCAAATGATACAAAGTAGCATGTCCAGCTGTCATTGTTGCAGGATTTGCAGAAAATGTTCCTCCCCCAACATACGATCGTTTTGATTTTTTGTTCACACTGGTATTTGCAATATCCATGATTTCTTTTTTTCCTGCCATTACCCCAATTGGCATTCCGCCCCCAACAATCTTTCCAAGTGTGACAATGTCAGGATCAAGCTTCATAGTTGGATAGAGGCAGCCAAATCTAAACCGAAACCCGGTAACAATCTCATCAAGCAAAAACAAGGAATTGTTTTTGTGAACAAATTCCTGAATTCCAAAAAGATAGTCCTTTGTTGCTGGGATACATCCTCCTCCGCCAAGAACTGGCTCTATTATTGTTGCAGCAAGATCCTTCTTGACCGATTTTAAAATTTCAAGTGATTTTTCTAAATCATTGTATGGTAATGACACGATATGTTTTTCATCAACAAGGCCGCTGCTTTCAGATTCTGGAAATGGCCAGTTGATTGTCTTTAACAAATCTGAGGAATACCCATGCCATCCCCCATCAATTTTGGCAATTGTCTTTTTGCCAGTAACTGACCGAGCAATTCTAACTGCATACATTGTAGCCTCAGCCCCAGTTACCACATATCGAATCTTTTCAGCAACTGGGACATTTTTTTCAAGGATTTCTGAAAACAGAATGGTGGCCTCATTTACAGTCCCATGCATCCAGTCTGCTTCAAGCTGTTTTTGAAGCTCTTTTTTGACAGGTCTTGGAGCATGGCCCAATATTAGGGCCCAGTGACCCATCCAATAATCAACATATTTGTTTGAATCAACATCGATGAGAAATTTGTCTTTTCCAGATTTTGTCACAAAAGGATATGGCTTGAAAAATCTGATGTTGTGAGAAACTCCATCTACATGATATTTTTTTGAAAGCTCAAACAGCTTTGAAGATTTTCTGGTTTTTCGTCTGTATTGCGAAATGAGTTTTTTCAAGTAATGTAAAACGGATTGTTTTTTAGTTATATTTGATCGCAAAGATCGAAAAAATCTAGTAATTTAGGCATGGTTTATATGGATTGGTTGTGCCTATGTTGCTTGCATACGTAACGCAAGAGCGGCGCTTGTGATGAGTATGGTATTTGGCCAATTTTATGATTCACGGGCCTCCAGTTACGCATACAAAATGAGGGTCTGATCAAATGATCAAATCTGAAATGTGAAGATTATGTGCATTCCGTCCAATTCCAATTAAAGTACAATGTTACTTTCTAAAATTCAGAATCCGGTTGATCCTGCCGGACCTGACTGCTATCGGATTGATACTAAGCCATGCGAGTCTTTGTAGCAATACAAGGCATACGGCTCAGTAACACGTAGTCAATCTACCCTATGGACGGGGATAACCTCGGGAAACTGAGAATAATACCCGATAGGTCATTATGCCTGGAATGGTTTATGATCCAAATGAATTTCGCCATAGGATGGGACTGCGGTCTATCAGCTTGTTGGTGAGGTAATGGCCCACCAAGGCTATAACAGATACGGGCTCTGAGAGGAGAAGCCCGGAGATGGGTACTGAGACACGGACCCAGGTCC
>JADFLH010000071.1 GCA_022564515.1 Nitrososphaerota archaeon | reverse complement strand
GAGGTAGAGACAACAACTGGTTGGCTTGAGCTTGTTGCATGTAACTATAGATCTGACTATGACTTGGGAGGCCATGCAAAAAAGAGCAAGGAAAAATTTGAGGTGATGGACGGTGATGAAAAGGTTCTACCCCACGTATTTGAGATCTCGATGGGAATTGACAGAAGCCTGTATTCAATCCTAGAACACTGTTTACAGGAAGATAAACAAAATGAAAGAATTGTTTTGTCATTGAAACCATACCTGGCTCCTGTTCAGATAGGAGTATTGTCACTAGTAAAAAAGGACGGTCTCAAAGAAAAAACAGATGAAATCTACGAATCAATTAAAAGAAAATTTGATGTGTTTTTGGATCATTCTGGTGCAATTGGACGAAGATATCGAAGATTGGATGAGGTTGGTGCTCCGTTTGCTATAACAGTTGATCATCAAACCTTACAAGATGATACCGTTACACTTCGAGAACGTGATTCCATGGAACAAAATAGAATTAAAATTTCTGAAATAGATTCTGTTCTTTACAAGAAAACTGCGTTTCCATAGTAAGAAACTGCATCAAATTTTACTTTAAAATGATCTAGATATTGTATAGAAAATAATTTTATTAAAAAAAAAAAGTTCCGTATAAAACGGAAGGGTGATTATCCCAGAGTGATTGTCCAGGTAACAGCCAGTGTGTCGCCATTATTTAGAACTACTGCCGAGAATTTTTTTGCCGCAAATAATGCGTCTTCACCTGCATTATACAGTACCGACATATCAACATTATTACCATCATCGGTAGCTGTGAAGGTTTCTAAGATGTCCATTTTTGCACCGACACTAGATGTTGCACCAGTAGTCGTTACACTGTCAGCAGTGTTAGGGGCTAGTCCACTATCAGAATAATCACGAGCTACAAATCCATTTGCTTGCGTAGCGTTTGAATTTATGGTAGGATCTTCTGTACCAGTAACTAAGCCAACCAGATTGAATAGATCATTTATTGAACCAGCCTTACAATCGCCAGCTCCTGATGTTCCAAACAGTCTCTCTATTGCACAATCTTTGCCTTCGATTGTTACGATGTTATCCGTTTGTTGATAGGATAAGATGTTACCTGAGGGATCTTTGTGAACAATAGTTACATGTCCATATACTGGACTTGAGGCTACGAATGCATCTATTTCGTTTTCTGATGTCATGTCTGAACCAGAGACAAAATTAGCACCAAATAGACCTACTGCAACTATCATTACTGCGCTTAAAGCCAGTTTTGTTTGCTTCATTATCTGATCAACTTAACCGTCATTTATAGAATTTGTGGAATTTTATGAGGATAGTATGTTCCAAAATGGAACTTTTAAGGAGTTTCCACGCTCACAGATTCTTCTAGTTGAACTGAGTAGCTTTTAGGTGTTTGAACCTCTTCCGTCTCAGCAAGGTTTTCGTTTGTTTCGTTTGATTGAGCCGTATTATCGCTTGACGCCAAAACGCCAAAACCAATGGCTATTGCTACTGCAATAATAATTCCTATTATTACACCCTTGTTCACGGTTAAACAAATGTAGTATTATGTATAAACCTGTTTTTTGTTTAAATTTATTAATCTATAAACAAATTCAGTCCATAACTAAATTGGCGATATCAAGTGTTTTGTTTGTAATGATCATTCTTGCCATATCTTCAATATCAAATGTTTCTGCACTTGAACCTATAATGATTACTAAATCATCTGATCTAAATCAAGTTACCTTTGATGGTAAATGGACTCATACTACTGAATGGAAAAGATCTAGTGAGAATTTAGCAAGATATGATCAAGGAACTGTTTACTTGAGAACTGCACACCAAGGAAACTTTGTGTATGTTTTTCTTGATGTTACTATTGATACACACTTGGACAAAGAAACAGACAAAGCAGTAATCTGCTTTGATACTGAAAATGACAAAACTGAATTTGCAAATTCTGATGATTATTGTTTTATAGCTACCTTAGGAAAAAAGACTGGCTCAACATTACAAGGTGGATCATCTCTTGATACAAATGATTTTCAGAACATTCAGAATCCAGAAGGGTTTATTGGAATTGGTGCTGTTTCAGATGAAAATGATCGTTACAGTAAAATACCACACACTAGTTACGAGTTTAGAATACCAACGGATCTAATAGGACGTTCAGATAACTATGGATATTATGTCGGAGTTTATGATGACTTTACAAAAACAACATATTCATGGCCTATCGAAATTGTATTAGACGAATTTAAGATTCCAAGTCCAAAATTGTGGGGAGAAATTATTTCTCCTGATAAATCTCTTCCAGAGTTTGAGTGGGCAATTATGGCAATGTTACCTGCCTTTATTCTGGTTATTTTCATTACAAAATTAAAAAATATGCCTACAATTGGCAAAAGGGAATAGATCTGGGATTAGTCAGGTTTGACTAATATACTCAGTAAATTGTATTAAGAAATTAATACAAGTCAAATTTCTGGTAAGAATAGATGGCATATAATGAAAAGCGTACTATAAGAAATGCTACTCAAGTTTCTGTAATCATTCCAACCTATAATGAATCCAAGAATATACTTCAAGTTTTAAAGTCGATTGGTGAAAATCTACCACTACATTTTTCCACTCAAGCAATAGTAGTTGATGATAACTCGCCTGATGGAACGGGAAAGATCGTTGAGGATTACTTGAAGAATGTGAAAAAAATTGCAGGTTATACAGTTGACATCATTCATAGAACTGCAAAAAAAGGACTCAGCTCTGCAATTTTAAAAGGAGTTCAATATGCTAAAGGTGACACAATAGTAGTAATGGATAGTGATTTTTCACATCCTCCACAAATTATTCCTCGAATGTTAGATGCTCTAAAGAAATACCAATGCGATATTGTTGTTGCGTCGAGATATGTCAAAGGAGGTAATATACATGGTTGGCCTTTGAAGAGAAAACTAATGAGTAAATTGGCAACAGTAATTGCAAAAAAAGGTTTGGGAATACGTATTACTGATCCAATGTCAGGCTTTTTTGCTTTTAATCGTGCTATAATCAACGGTCTCAAGTTTGATGCAATTGGTTACAAGATGCTTCTGGAAATTTTAGTAAAAACAAAAGGAGTAAGTGTGAAAGAGATTCCTTATACATTTACTGACAGAAAGTTTGGTTCAAGCAAGGTTTCTATATCAACTGCAATTGATTATGCAAAATCAGTTTGGAAATTATACCGATATGGTAAATCGCTACAAAAGGAAGAAAAACGTTCCTCGGTGAGGTTTCTTTCAAAGGCTGGTAGGTTTTTCACGGTCGGGGCCTTGGGTTTAGGCATCAATTACTTAATGTCATTCCTGCTTGCGAGTGGATTATCAGATCTATGGTATCTACATGCAAATGTAATTGGAATTGTTGTTTCAATGACTACAAACTTTATACTAAATAAAATTTGGACATTTGAAGACAGAGATTTCTCAACTAAAAAAACACTTGAACAATACGGAAAGTTTGTAGGATTTAGCTCACTTGGAGCGTTGATTCAGTTGTCTTTAGTATTTTCTTTTGTAGAGATTAATCAAATAACTTATCCATTAGCATTAATGCTTGCAGTATTTACGGCAGCATTTAGCAACTTTATTTTGAATAAAAAGTGGACCTTCAAAGAAAAGGTTTGGGGCTAAATTTTAATTAAAAGAAAGGGGAGTGAACTATCGTCTGATATTACCTACTCAAAGGTAGATGTTGACGTAGTTTGAGACGAAGGTTCCGATGTGGATGGCACAGAGGGGAATTTGTCTCCAATCTGTTGTTCAGCTACTGCAGATGCTTCTTGTAGAATCTTTTCTGTTTCTTCACTTGAAACATCAGATTCCATGTTAAATGAATCGCCTGCTAGAGAATCCATCATAAGACCGTTTAGTGTCTGTGTCATGGCATTTAATTCTGAATCTGCCTCTGGCATGAATCGTCCTAGTGATGATTTCAAGCCTTTCATCGTTGACATTGCGGGTCCAATTGCAATCATTGCATCACCCAAGTCATGAA
>JADFLH010000033.1 GCA_022564515.1 Nitrososphaerota archaeon | reverse complement strand
CATGATAAAAAAAGACAAGATCATCAAAGTAGGTGATAGGGTAAATCTACCTAGTGGATACAACGGCCTGGTATACAAAATTACACCCAGAGTAACCTATATCAGGCATGGTCTCAACGAGTCTTTGGCAATTATTCCCACAAAACAAATCGTTTCGGCAGAAATTATCAACTTTACTAAGGATTTCAAGCTTGTTCCTGCCAGTATTAATGTTGGAGTTTCATATCTAAATGATCCTAGGCAAGTAGAAGCAATTCTAATTAAGATAGGTAAACGTGCCATGAAAGAAGTTAAGGATGGGCAGGGCATCCACCTCGCCAGACAGAAAAGATGTCCGTACCTTGATGAACACCAACCAAGTTGTGGGTGTGATAAAGAACTACATGTAGATATAGGTGATCCAGTTGTAAGGTTTAACGATTTTAACGATTCAGCACTTGCTTTTGGACTCAGAGTGTTTGTACGAGATTATGGTTCTCAGTTTAGAATGAAAAGTGAAATGAGAACAATCATGTACGAAGAATTCAAAAATTATGACATTAGGATACCATGGCCTATCCGAACGATATACCAAGGTGATGAGAAAAGAGAAGCAGAGGAAATTGGGAAATTCGATAAAAAGCGTGATCAATTGGTTGAGAAGCTTGGTCTTAAAAAGCCTGAGGGTGCAGCAGAAGAAGATTAGCTCACAAAGATAACAATGGAAAATAAAAGATTTGAAGAAGAAAATGCAGAACTAAAAGCAGAAAACAAGGATCGTAAAATACAGAAGAGTTTTCTACAAGAACGAATTGAACATATAAGAAAGAAGATGATAATCTTCTGGTATGGCTTCAAAGTGCAAAATTTGTTAAAGCAAAGCCTGGTGTGTATAGACTTTATAAAAAAACAAGATGTAATTTACATTGGAGAAAGTGAAAATCTTCAGGATCAATTTGTAAAATATGTTGACTCGAACTTTGAGAATGATGCTTGTAAACAAAAAACTAATACTTATCAAAGAATGTTCGTTGAAAACCAACAAGAACGCAAAACGCTGCATGTTTTTCAGGTATACCCTAACATAGACTATACTCTGCACAATTTTCAGTTACATCTTTGACACTACCCCAATGTGTACTCACTGGAATTTCTTTTTCTGAACCTGCATACTTACAGTCTGTCTATTTTCATGTGAGGATATTAAACACAAAGATAAACGCCGGGAGAGAGATTTGAACTCTCGTTCCCTTGCGAGAACGCGCTGTATGGTGAATCATTTCCAGGCGCGCGCCCTACCAGGCTAGGCGACCCCGGCACAGTCTTGCGACTAAATAGTTCGTTAAAATTTGATTATATAACATGTTAGGGAAAGAAAAAACGTATCCAAAAATCATTTGAAAATGTTTATCGTGATGGATTCCTTGATGGTTTTTTTGTCTTTGTCCAATGCACTCGATGTGATTTTGTAAGTCCCCTCAAAAGCAGGATCACCATCATTTTTTATTTGATCCCATTCGAATATTTTTTCCTCTTTTGGTTCTAGAACAGAAATCACTTGAGCAGCTATTGGAGAATAAAGAATTATTCCATCCAAACCTTTTATTCTCAATCCATAGGAAGAATCAGAAAATGTGAGGGGAACAGAGCCAGAATTGAATATTATAATTTTGATTTTTTCCCCTTTATCAAAATCTTTTTTTTCAGTGAGTATTGTAAGAGACGAGCCTTCAACAAAATTCAATTCATTTGGTTTTTTGAGATCCACAAAAATTAATCCAAAAATTACACTAGCTATAACTCCGATGCTCATTGCAATAACAAGTCCTCGTGGAATCAAAATACAAACCCCATCTTCTTAATTTTTTAAAGTTGGTTTAGAACGCCAAGATTTAGGATATGTGCTGATTTCCATGATAATTCTTTTTGTTTGGAATGCATATCCTTTTACACTATCTTGGATTTCGGATTCTGACATCAAGGCTTCAGCTAGTGCTATTACCTCTCCTTTTTGAGAGTAGATTGCAACTAGATCTCCTTTTTTAAGATTGTACGAAATTTCCAAAATTCCAGGAATGGCAAGCTGTGCCCCATGGCACATTGCATCTATGGCTGTATCTCTAATCACTACAGATTTGATTTCACTAAACACATGTTCGATTGGTTGTATTAATTTCAAAAGTTTTGAATCATCCTTTTCCTCATCCCAAGTAGTAAATGCATCGGATAATTCATGCATGGTGACAAGATGGTCCCATTCAGAAAATTGCATTACACTACTACGTCTTAATTCAACCATTGTTGCACCCGGGCCCAAGATTTCCCCAATATCATAGTATAGTTTTCTAATGTAAGTTCCTGCCTCACACAAAACTCGTAAAAGTATTAGCCGTTCTTTTTGTTCTAGAAGTTCAATTTCAAAAATTTTTCTTGTTCTAGTTCTACGCAAAACTGCTGAACGTTGTGGTGGTTTTTGAAAAATCTCGCCGGTAAACTGATTCAAAACATCGTCAAGTTTCTCCTTTGTTGGAAGAGAATGCAGTCTTCCAAGTGCATGATATTCTTTTGGACCGAGCAGCAAAACGCCTAAAGCTTTTGTGGCCTCACCCAAACCTAAAGGAAGAACACCAGTTACTTGAGGATCAAGAGTTCCACTGTGTCCGATTTTTGGTATTTTTAGAATTCTTTTGCACCAAGCTACTACCTCATGACTTGTTGGTCCTGGTGGTTTGTCCAAAATTATTAGACCGTAGTTGAGTAATTGTTCAATATTTCTCTTATCATAATATGTTCCGTATTCATCATTTGTAATGTCTTGATCAATAATTGTGAGGTTTTGTAGTTGTTTTAGTTTCAAAGCAGCTCTTTCACAATTGATTTTGCAATTTCAGTAACTTGTGCTGCATCAAGGTTATCGGTGTCAATCACTTTATCAAATACTGATTTATCCACTCCAAAATCAAAATTGTAAATTTTTTTGTAAAGGGCTCTGTTTTCATCGTATCTCTTTTTTGTAATGTCAAGCGCATCTTCTTTTGTCATGTTGTCTCTACCCTTCATTCTATTTGCACTACTTTGATGAGAACCATCAAGCCAAATCTTAATCCCATTATCAACAAGCCATGGAAGTGTATAGCTAGTGATGACCATTCTGCCTTTGTTAAACAAGTCTATGAGTTTTTCATCGACTTTTTTATCAAATTCAGAATTTTGTGCTCGTTGATTTAGAAAATTCATTCCTTCTCTAGTATCCCACCAATCATCTCCTTCTGCTTGAAATCCCTCTTCCTTTGCAATTTGCTTTAAGGCATCACCACCACTCAAGTACTTTAAACCAAATTCTAGTGCTAATTGTTTTGCAACAGTTGTTTTACCTATAGCAGGAGGGCCAGAAATGATAATAGATTTTGTCAACCTAAATCCATTGTAGTCTTTGTCAACTTCATAATCATACCACTAAATGCAATTGACGACAAGAAATACCACGCCCAAAGAAAGATTTCATTTTCTTGAGTACAAATTGTTTGTTCTGCAACTTTTTCTGCAGTACAAGTTAACTGGAAAAAGTCCGCAGGTATGACATTCAATGAAACTGGAGACAGTGCTACCGTATAGGAAAACAGTACAGGTAACACAAAATAGAAAATCAAAATCAAAGGTACGAATGTAAATATCATTGGTCTCATGTTCATCTGCATCATTTCCATACTCATCTTGCTCATGTATGATGATTTTTGTTCAAGTCTTGCTAGTTTTTCCTTATCTTTAGCTCTAAATGCTGCCATTTTTTCCTTCTGGTACGTCCGAGTTTCTTTCATAATTCTTTTCAGCTTTAGTTGATCTACCATCTTTTTTCTCACACCAGAGTTGAATATGTTTAGCAAAATGCCAAACCCACTGATAGCAAACATTGAAGCAATCATGCCCTTAATTACAGGATCAGGGCTTCCAAGACCCTCTCTAGCTCCTCCCATAAAGTCAAAAATACCACCATTGCCACCATTCTGCAAAAATATGGACTCTAAAAATTGAAAGATTATTGTGATTTCCATGTCATATTCCCATTGCTTTAATTACCTTCATAGCTGTCTCATCAATCTTTCCCTCTCTATTAAGCACAGGTTTCATTGGAGAGCCGGACAATACAGAACAGCTTGAAAGCATAGCATCTTGTACGGCCAACTCTTTTTTGATTGATGCCAAAGAAATTATGTCCCTATTTCTGGTACCATCCTTCATCCTCCGGTTATAGATTTCTTCAGGCCTAGCTGAAATTGAGATAAAATTTGTGGGTTTTAGAAGATCTATTACATATAGGGGCAATCCAGGATGGAATCCTTCGTTGGTATTAATGAAGGCATGAGTGTCAATAATTACCACATCATTCGTTTTCAAGGCAATTTTTGTTGCAGCCATTATTTGAAAATGCTTTTGCCTATCAACTGATAATTTCCTTAGTTCATCTCTATCTGCAATACCTTCATTTTTTGCCTCCTCCAACATCACGGTACCAAAACTATATACACTGACATTCTTTTGTTTTTCTTTAAGAATTTCTACAATCTTTGAAATCAGAGTGGTTTTACCGACTCCAGGAATTCCAACAATTACAACTTTCTTATTTTCTTCCAAGGAGCGCACCAAGCCGTGGCATTACAATTTCTACTTGTTCTTTTACTAACTGGTTGTAATAGTTAATGAGAATATCCACCATAAGCAAAATACCAATTCCGGTTCCAAACACTCCTAGCACATCCGAAATTCCAGCCAGAGCTCCAAGAATCATAGAACCAATCAAAGTTACTGATGGGATATACTTGTTGAGCAAAACTTCGATTGGTTGGTTAGACCGTCTAAATCCAGGAATTTGAACATCAGCATCAAGTAAGTTTTTAGCTGCACTTTTTGGCGATAATCCTCCTAGTTCGACCCATAGTTTTCCAAATATTACAACGATCCCAATCATAAAAAGTACATACACTACAGCTCGCGTAGGATCTAAAACTGCAAGTTCTAGACCTCTTGGTGGAGTGATATAGTAAATTAGTCCGCCAATTGGTGTAGAAGGGCTTGTAGGATCAAACTGCCCAAGAATATTCATAAATAAATTATTATTTTGTGGGTTAAAGTTTGCCCAAAGCATTTGTCCCATAAAAACAGCATTTGCTGTTAATGCAGATGCTAGGATGACTGGAATGTTGGACACGTACATGAGTTTGATTGGATAGACTGCTGAAAATCCTCTATACTTTGTCGAAACTATTGGAATTTCTATTTTCATCCCCTGAGTATAAATAAGAATTAGTAATACTCCGGCTGTTAGTAATAGTCCAAATATACTTGGGAGTTGGTTTGATCTGAAAAATACATTCGAAAGGTCGCTATTCATGATTGACTGACCAATGAATGGTATTATGCCAATTGTTCCTCCATCTCCTGCAGGCAGTGGGCTGAATAAACTCCACAGTATTTGTTGAGTTACACCTGCCATAATGAATAAACTAATTCCGCTACCAAGCCCCCATCCTTTCTGAATTAATTCGTCCAAAAGCATGATAATTATTGATGCAATCATCAACTGACCAATCAGAATGTACAATACAGTTGGTTCTAAAATTCCAGGTCCATACACTGCAATTCCGTAGACCGCTGATTCTGCAATTATGACTATGTAAGTTACAAGCTTGGTTGCAGTTTGAAATATTCCTCTTTCTTCAGGCTTTTTGAAATCGAATTTTAGAATCTCTGATCCCTTCAACAGCTGCATCAAGAGTCCAGCTGTAACTATAGGTCCAATCCCTAACTCAACAAGAGTCCCCTGTTGAGATGCAAAGATCACTCTTGCAAATGCAAGGAAATCAAATTCAGGAGTAGTAGCTCCAAAAAGTGGAGTCTGACCCATGATCATGTAAATTAATAATGCTAATCCGGACCATAACAAACGAGTTTGTAAAGTAAGTTTTTTCTTTGGTTTGGGAATTTGAGGAATATATGGTTCTACCTTGGTCACTATCCTGCGGACAAATGCATTAGCCGTGCCTTCAGCCATTTGTTGTTAACACCTCGCCCCCAGCTTGTTTAACTTTTTCTTCTGCTGATGCAGTACATTGTCGAATTTTGACAGTGTATGCATTTGTAATTTTTCCTCCGCCAAGAAGTTTGTCATAACCTTTACTAGTTAGTTCTATTACCTTTTTTTCTTCGTCTTTGTTGCCAAACTTTTCAAACAGATCATCAAGATCACGTACACTTGCCCATTTCTTTGTTACATTAGGGTGAGGTGGATGAGTGGAATCATGACCAAAATGGTCTGGATCATACTTTAACATCGAGCTAAAATGATGTTTTAACAGGCCAGAAATACCTACCCCGCCTTTGTGACCGCTTGCTCTATGTTGAGCCACTTGCCCCCAACCATGAGTTCTAGAGCCTCTTAATTTTCTGGTTTTTCTATACCTGGTAGCCATTTCAAATCATATTCCTAACTAAATTTCCAAGATCCTTATTTGGTCCAAGAATGCCTTTTTGTGTATACAATTTCTTTGTGCTCTTCTTAAAGCCATGTCTTGGAGGAGATAGTGCAAACCAGGGTTTCAATGGTTTTAATTTAGTCATTGTAGTCTTTCCTTCAGCCAAGGATGTAGCAAGTTCCTCAATATTTTTGAATCCGATTTTTTTAATATCTTCTTCTGTAATTTTTTTATAGCCAGATTTTCTTCCCTTCTTATTCAACAATTCCATAGCCATTGATACCTCTGCCTCTTGCCATGAAACATAATGTTTTACTTTGTTTAACATTCCTAATGTATTTTCTTGAGCAGGAATTATTGTTGCACGAAATTTTTTTTCTAATTTTAGAAGTTTAAGGGTAGTTTTAGCCCAATGTGGAACATCTACTTGGCCTTTGATTCTTACAACAAGAAATGCTTTTGCCAATTTAATTCAACCCTGACTAAATGTTTGCCTTAGACAGTCTAAAACTGCCTTTGATGTGGAGTTCATTGTGGTAGTGGAGCCTTTTGTAGATGTCCACGCATCTTTAAGTCCTGCTAATTGTAAAAGACGTTTTATTTTACCACCAGCTACTAAACCAAGTCCTTTTGGTGCAGGAAATATTTCTATTCTCACACTTCCACCTTTTCCTCTAACTTTGAATGGGACAGAATGTTTTTGATCACATCTACATTCCCAACTTCCACACCCTAACTTAATCGGACTAACATTAAGAAAAGCTTGGGTTGTCGCTTTTTCAATTGCAATTCTCATTTGTTTTGCTTTTCCTGAACCTATACCTAACCAACCGTTTTCATTTCCTGCTGCAACAATTGATTTGAACCTAGTAGATTGTCCATTAGGTGTCATTTTTTGAACAATTCCAACACCTATCACCTCTGATTTCAAATCGGGTAATAGTTTTTTGATAATTCCAGCTTCCTGAATCCTTAAACCATTTTCAAGAATTTCTTCAATCGAGGTTATTTCTCCCGAAGCTACTTTTTTACCCAAATTTGTTTTTGGAATCCATGGCGCTTCTTCTCGTGGAGGTCTTCTACGTCTTTCTACGGTCGTTTGACTCATGGCGTTTTAACCTCACTATCAATTGTTGATTTTAATTGCACAACATCATTTTTCACAGAAAGATGTTCGCCTTTAATTCGTTCTTCTGATGGGAGTGTTTCAGGATCTGTTGAAACCTCAAGACCGGCATCTAAAACACCTTTTAGAGCTGCTGCCATTCTCTGAGTATATTTTCTAGTTCCACTATACATAATGGCTTTTTTTGCACCTTTCCCGATTGCTTTCTTGCCAGCCAAATATCCTGTAAGATAAGCTGCGGGCATGTTTTTTCTAGAACCCTTCCAACCTTTTGAAATTAAATATCTTGAATGTGCTGAAGCGATGACTTTATCACCAAACAGTTCTGGTTTATGAATTTGAACTTGAGTGTTTTCATTTGAAATATGAACTGTTATAAAATCAAATTTACTCTTTAGCATAGCTGTTCTTTTCTTATAGTTTGTTTTTTCTTGTCTCACTCTTCTCAATATTTTTGTATGTGCCATCTATAGGCCACAAGTTTGAATCTGCTCTTATAAACGTAAGCTGAAAAATGCCATTTACAGTCTTATCAATTTTAAAAAAAATATTAGATTATTCCTCAATTCAGTTCATCTACATCAATTCTAGAATTTTATGAATTATCATTTTGTGAGTAGTTATTTATTTATGTACTCATATTGGATATTTGCTTCATTGAAAAAAATTCATTTTGTGATTATTGGGGTTCCAGCATGCATAATTATTTTTTTAGTCACTCTTTTTTTTAATACTACTTGCCTTTTCATCAATTGTGAAACAGAAATTGAAATCACATCTTTTGAAACACCTGAACTGGTGAATTTAGGTGATACAATGCAAGCAAAGTTTACAATAAAAAATAAAGGAGAAGTTACAGCAGAAAATTGTAAGTTAAGTTGGTCTCAAAGAGGAGCACGGGATACAGTTTCAAAAATCTTCCAATTGTCGCCATCAGAGGAAATCAGGATAGAGTTATTGAGTGTTGAAGGCGCCCCAGCTCCACGAGGAGTAAATCCAACACTTGAACTTATGTTTGATCCAGAGTATCAAATAGTTTCTCGTAGCTGGGTAACTTGCGATAATACCGAATCAACCAAAGTTCAATCAAACATTAATGTAATACTCCCATAAAGATACAAAATTATTTTAATCTCATCTACATTTTAAAACAATTGTTGATGTTTTAGATAGTCAAAAATTGTTGTTTTCTGAAAGTTAGATGTTCAAAAGAGATGTTAAAAGTGCCTTTTGAGAATGTAAACGATTTTCCACTTCATCCCATACAACAGATTGTGGTCCGTCTATTACAGAAGAAGTGACTTCATTTCCTCTTTTTGCTGGCAGACAGTGAAGAAAAATTACATTATTTTTTGCTTGTTTCATCAGACTTGAGTTTACCTGAAATTTTGGAAGAAATTTTTTCATTCTTTTTTTATCTTTAATATGAATTGACATGAAAGTATCAGTTATTATAACATCAGCGTTTTTTACAGATTTAGCTGGATCGTTTGTCAGCTCAATGTTAATTGTTTTCTTAGAATCCCTAACAACTTTTTTGTCTGGTTCATATCCATTTGGAGTTGCGATTGAAATATCAATGTCTGAACGAGAACAACCATAGATTAAGGAGTTGCAAACATTATTGCCATCTCCAATCCATGCGACTTTGAGTCCTTTGAGTTTCTTCTTTTTTTCTTTAATTGTCATCAGATCTGCAAGTGTTTGACAAGGATGGTAAGAATTTGATAGGCCGTTAATAACAGGCACCGAAGAATTTTTGGCAATCTTCTCGATTAAAGTGTGATCATATACACGTGCCATAATTGCGTCAACATAACGGGAAAGAGTCTTCACAGTATCTTCCACTGTTTCCCCCCGTGAAAGCTGCATATCACTCGGTGAGAGATTTAACGCGTAGCCTCCGAGTTGGAACATTCCAGTTTCAAAACTAACCCTAGTTCTTGTAGATGGCTTTTGAAAAATCATAGCTAGTGTTTTATTTTTAAGTAAAGCAGGTTGCTTTCCTTTCTTGAAATCCTTTTTGAATTTAATAGATAGTTCTAAAAGTAGAGATAGCTCTTTGCTGCTTAATTCTTCAAAAGTGAGAAAATCTTTCGTTTTTAATTTCATGTCTTAAATCCATCACACAAATAATGACTGTTTTAGTTTTTTTATATTGTTTGATTCCAAGATTATTCTTATGGTTTTGGTCTACCTGAGGATATCCACTCCTTAATCTTTTTAGCTAGAACTCTTGCTTGTTCATCATTTTCTGGTGGAGTCAAATCATAAAAATCTACATAACGATTGATGTCTTCAGTAATTACTCCTTCAAAAGGATCGTTGTAAGATTCGGTCTTTGATTCTTTAATTAAAATTTCTTCTTTGGGTTTAGATGTAGATTGTGATTCTGATTTAATTTCAGGTTGTGGTTTTTCTTGAATTTTCTCCATTGTTTCATGAGTGGGTTTCGAAATTTCCTTTTTTGAAAATTCTTCAACTATTTCGGTAGCTCCAAATACAGTTTTGAGAAATGCGTCTTTATTAAACTCCTGAAGATCTTCATATTCTTGACCTACACCAATATACAGAATTGGTGTTGAAGTAATTTTTACAATTGATAATGCAGCCCCCCCACGAGCGTCCGCATCACTTTTTGTCAGAATGGAGCCATCAAACTTTGTGTGTTTATAGAATTCCCTTGCCTGATTTACAGTATCATTACCAGCCAATGAATCTCCCACAAAAATTTTCATATCTGGTTTGATAACATTATTTATTTTTGAAATTTGATCCATCAAATTTTTACTTGTTTGCATTCTACCTGCAGTGTCAATTAAAACACAATCAATTTTATGAGACTTGGCATAAAGAACAGCATCTCTTGCTACTGCAGCAGGATCTGAACCATAATTTTGAGCTATAAATTTAAGGTTTAGACGATTACTATGTTCTTTCAACTGTTCTATGGCTCCCGCTCTGAAGGTGTCTGCTGCCGCAATCACCACTGAAAATTTCGATTTTTGTAACAAGTATGCTATTTTTGCTAAAGTTGTTGTTTTTCCCGTACCATTAATGCCAACAAATAGAATTACGTATGGTTCTATACTGTTTTTTTTAGCTTGAATTTTTTGCATGATGTTTATGCTGCCAGATGCTTCAAACAGACTTGAAATGTTTTGAATCAGACTATTTTTTACAAAATTCTCAATCTCATTTTTGTTAACTTTGGAACCAATTAATTTTTGTTTTAAGTCAGATTTTATTGAATCAATGACTTCAGTTGCCACATCTGATTCCAAAAGAGAAATCTCCAGTTGAAATAAAATATCATCGATATCTTTTTCTTTAAGTTCTTTTTCACTGAAACTCTTTGCAGTATTTGAAAAGGCAGTACGTAACTTATCAAACATAGTATTTTCCTTTATTTTTTGGCCTTAGACATGGATTCAACCAAACGATTCATTTCAGCTTTTCCTTGCTCCAACTTTGATGCAACGTCTTGTTTTTGAGCTATAGTTTCCTTCAGGGCCACTTCAATTTCTTTAATTCTGGATTCTAGAATATTTATCGCAGAATCTTTATCTTTTTCAATGGCTACTCCCGCACCTACGTTTAAAACAATTTTTTCATCAGATGAAATTTTTGTTTTTACAAAGGTGCCCATACCAATGGGTACTAGAGTATCAGATTCTTTTTTCTCACTAATTCCTTTTAATGATTCAATAGCAGATGTTGTGTCTTTTAGAACATTCATCAATGTGTTCTCTCTCTGCGTAAAATCTGCAAAATAAGATTCTAGTATTTGCATTTGGTGCAACATTTGTTGGGCCTCTTTTTCACTCATTTACAAAAAAACTCCAAAAGATGGTTATAAATTCATTCACTGTACAGGTTGAAATGAAGTGGTATTAATGAATAAAAAAATAAAGATTTGATCTTATTTTGCTTTTGAAAGTCTGCTATCAACTTCGTCCCAATTAACGATATGCCACCAAGCAGTGATGTAATCTGGTCGTTTATTTTGGTACTTGAGATAGTATGCATGTTCCCAAACATCACAACCAAGTAGTGGTATAAGACCTTCAGTCCTTGGACTAGTTTGGTTTGGCATTGATTTGTATTCGACTTTTCCAGAAGAGGAATTGTAAACTAACCATCCCCATCCACTACCCTGAAACACAGCAGTGGTAGATGAGAATTTTTCTTTAAAGTCTGCAAAACTTCCAAATGATGTATTAATTGCATCTGCAACTGCACCGCCAGGCTCTCCACCCCCATTTGCTTTCATGTTATTCCAAAATAGTCGGTGGTTGTCAAAACCTCCACCATTAAAGTTAATTGCACCTCTTACATCGTCAGGAACTTGACTTAGATCTGACAGAATGTCAAGAATGTCTTTGTTCTGAATTTCTGGACTGCATTTTTCCAATGCAGCATTTAATTTGTCAGTATATGCTTGATGATGCTTTGTATGGTGAATTTCCATTGTTCTGGCATCAATATGTGGTTCTAATGCATCATATGCATAAGGTAATTTGGGTAGAGTATATTTTCCCATACTCGAGGTCGTTTGTAATACAATTTATTGGTTTACCAAGGAAGGAATTTTTACTGGCGAAGATGGTAAAAAATTATGTCATATGACAGGTTGATTTTTTTTCTGGTCATAATTGCCATTTTTTCGATCATAATTCTCCAGTTTAATTTCGATAATGAAATAGAGGTCTTATTAGACAAAAGTGGCCCTTATGTGGGAGTAAATTTTCCAAATGATTTGGGATATTACGGTGAAGGTATCAAGATTGCAGTAATAGATACAGGTGTTGATCATCTTCATCCAGATCTTTTTGGTTTTGGACCTGGTGGGAAAATTATTGGAGGATACAATTTTGTTGAGGATAATAAAATGCCTGTCGATACAAATGGGCACGGTACAGAGGTTACTGGAATAATAGCTGCTGATGGACAACTAAAAGGAATTGCCTCAAAAGCCAGCATTTTTGCTTACAAAGTTTCAGAAGATGGAGAATCTGTCCCGTCTGAACTAATTGTCAAAGCTGTTCAACAGGCGATCAATGATGATGTTGACATTATCAATATTAGTTTGGGAGTAAATCGGACAAATTCAAAAATTGATCAGATTGTAAACAAAGCAGTAGAGAATGGAATAGTCGTAGTAACTGCAGCTGGAAATGATGGTCCAGAGTTTGGAACTATAGGGAGTCCTGGAAAAAATTCTAAAGTGATCACTGTAGGCGCCACTTACAATAACATTACATCGAGTTTTGTAGCAACTCTCAAGGTAGAAGAAAAACAGTTTCAGGTATTACCTATGATTGGAACAGCACTATTAGATGAACCAATTATAGAGGAAATTGTTTTTGGGAAATTTGGAAGAGAGAGGGATCTTGCTGAGGGTTCATTCTCTAATACTATCGTATTAGTTGAAAGAGGAAGTGATGTAAAAGATGAAATTGTGTATTTTTCTGAAAAAGAAAATAATGTTGCAAATGCAGGAGGTAAAGCCATAGTTGTATTCAACAATGAACCAGGTATTTTCTCTGGTGAATTGCTTCATGAATTCGCAGCTCCTAACTATCAACCAAAAATTCCCACATTATCAATATCTAGAGAAGATGGTATGTTTTTGAAAGAACTTCTTCAAAATAAAACAATCGCCACACTTAATGTGTTTTACAATCCAGATTTTGTTGCCCATTTTAGTTCTAGAGGACCCGTATCACCATTTTACATTAAACCTGATTTAGTAGCTCCTGGAGCATTTATTAATACAACATTAATAGATGGAAAATACAACTTTACAAGCGGTACAAGTTTTGCAGCGCCGCATGTATCTGGTGCAGCTGCTTTGTTATTACAAAAAAATCCAGATTTAAATCCAGAGGAAATAAAGTCCGTTCTTCTAACAACTACAGATTTTGTTTTTGATGCATATGATAACAAATTTTCTCTTGAAGCTACTGGTTCGGGAAGATTGAATATTACAAGAGCGTTTGAGGCTAACCTCATAATCGTTCCGCAGTATTTAATATTCCACCTTTCTACCGAAAAGCCGACTGAAAATTCTAACTTGAAATTATCTACCATAGAAGGACATCTTAATGAGGTTAAGGTTGGATTTGTCGGGCCAGAAGTTGTGAATTTTGATTTTCAACAGAACGGCAACACTTTACAAATCACTATTTTAGTTTCTGAAGATGTTTTTGGGGAATTTCAAGGTGTAATTCTAATTGAAGATGAAAAAACTGAATATCATGTTCCAGTTATAATTCACAAAACAGAAGGTTCTGTTAGTGTGGTTGAAGAAAATGGAAAATTGGATTTTATAATATCTAATCCCGATGATTGGTCCTATGCAAAAATTTCTGTAATACACAAGGATTCTGGTAAAACATACATTACCTCAGTTACACCAAAAAAAGACTCATCAATATCAGTCACAGATAGTGGGGAATATTGGATTATAGCCAACGTCAATGTAGATAAAAAAACAATAGATGTGTATGATACTGTAAATGTTAAAACACCATCGTCCAACAATAATTTTAATTTTCTTTATTTATTAGATATTCCTGAACGACCCTTCATTATTGTACTTGTGGTTATGATAATAATTTCACTAGTGGGATTGAAATTAAGAAACTAAATTTTAGGCAAGGTGTGGTCCTGCATTTTTAATTTCAGGTGAAATGTCTTTGAATTTTTTAAAGTTCTCCACAAACATTTGGGATAGTTTTTTTGCTGAATGATCATAAGTGTCTTTATCAATCCATGTATTTTTTGGATCTAATATCTCTGAAGGAACATCAGGGCATTCAGTAGGAATGTCTAAATTGAATAAATCATCATGTCTGTATTTTACAATATCAAGCGTCCCTGTTAAAGCAGCAGTTATCATTGCTCTACTATACTTTATCTTAATTCGTTTACCAACACCGTATGGCCCACCTGACCAACCCGTGTTAATAAGATAAACAGATGAATTATGTTTTTTAATTTTCTCTCCCAACATTTTTGCATAAACAGCTGCTGGTCGGGGCATAAATGGGGCTGCAAAACATTCTGAAAAAACTGCTTTCGGTTCTTTGATTCCTCGTTCAGTTCCAGCTAATTTGCTTGTGTAACCAGACAAAAAGTGAAACATGGCCCCCTCTTTTGTTAATCTTGAAATTGGAGGTAAAACTCCTAGTGCATCAGCTGTAAGGAACACAATAACTTTAGGAAAGCTGCTTACGCTTGGAATTACAGCTCCTGGAATGTAATCAAGGGGATATGCTGCTCGTGTATTTTCTGTTAGACTGCTGTCATCAAAATCTGGCTTAAGTGTTTGTTTATCAATTACAACATTTTCTAATACCGCGCCTGACTTAATTGCATTCCAAATTTGGGGTTCTGCATCTTGACTAAGATTAATACATTTTGCATAACATCCACCTTCAAAATTAAAAGTGCATTTATCTGACCAACCATGCTCATCATCACCAATTAACATTCTATTGGGATCTGTAGAAAGCGTTGTCTTACCTGTGCCAGATAAACCAAAGAATAGAGCAGTGTCACCATCTTTTCCAATGTTTGCCGAACAATGCATTGGAAATATTCCCTTAGCTGGAAGTAGGTAATTCATTACAGCAAATATTGATTTTTTCATTTCACCTGCATAACTTGTTCCACCTATCAGCACTATTTTTCGTGTTAAATCAATTAAAATGAAAACATTAGAGTTTGTTCCATCTACTTCTGGAATAGCTTCAAAATCGTTAATACACATTATAGTAAATTCTGGTTCATGCGATTCTAATTCTGCTGCAGAAGGTCTGATGA
>JADFLH010000070.1 GCA_022564515.1 Nitrososphaerota archaeon | reverse complement strand
AGCTGACACAAGTCAAAGGGATTGGGCGTTGGACCGCTGAGATGTTTTTGATTTTTTCTTTGGGAAGAATGGATGTCTTGCCAGTAGGAGATCTTGGGTTGAAAAAGGGCGTACAGCTTTTGAATTCTTCTGCCAAGCTTCCAACCCCAGATGAAATTGAGGAATTAGCTGAGAAATGGCGTCCATATAGAACGGTAGCAACATGGTACCTTTGGAAAAGCTTGCAAAAGTTTGATACAATTGGCTAGTCTGATGAGCAGGTAATGAGCAAGTAATTTTTGAAGCTTATGGAACCACTAAATCAATTCCAGTCCTTAACTGAAATGTGAACTTCTTCCTCACCGTTTGTAGGAAATTTTGTTGCCTCCAGATGAAAAATATCAGCATCATCTTGAATAATCCCAATTTTTTTAATTGAATCTAGTACAGGTTTTACAAGATTATCCAAATCATTACGCCCGATCTGAAGACGGTTAGATGAAATCCAAAATTTCAGAGTCACAGATAACTTTCTTCTATCTAATTTGGGTAATGGTAGGGAGGAGAGTGTCCCCTCTACCTTATCTCTCCAAATTGAAACTAACTCCCTGTTAGAATTGGTGCTAATTTCACCATGAATGCTGGTAGTAAGTAAAAGACTACCTTCCAAGCGAACCGCCTCTATTTTGTTCGATTTGTTGTTTCATTCTCATTGCAGAATCGATGATTTCATCTAGCATTTGTGAGATTGTTGGATCTTGTGATGTTGATATGAAATCATCAAACGTTACTTGATGTAATTTTTTTGCTAGTTTTCTCACATCAGACCAGATACTTCCTGGTGAGTTATCTTCTAGAGTTTGGATTGCTTTGTCGATGTTTCCATCAGATGCATCTAAAACAGCTAATGCTCTACCTCTTAATACAATAGGGGCTTTGATAATTTTTTTCAGTGCTCTAACCCCACCGTAGCTGTTGATCAACTTGTTATTTCCTACCCAATCAATGAAAGTATCCATGTATGTGGGATCTTGATCAATCCAATTCTTGAGATCTTTACTTTGATACAACTCTGCAAAGTAAGAGTATTTGTTTACATATCGTTTGTCATTTGGGAATCTTTTTCCATATCTAGTCGTAGCCTCGAAGGCCTGATAAGCTTGTTTGACTTTTCCAGTTGGCATGCCAAGAGTATCTGCAATAGTTTCTATCGTATCATTGTATTTTTCTCTCAATTCAAAAATCACGGAAGCCTTGTGATGTGCTTTCCATTCTTTTTTTCCAGATACATGCATCTGACCAATTCTTTTGAGAATGTCATGTGGAGAACCATGTAGTACTTGTATTGACACAATATCAAAATGATCTTTTTCAAATCCTTTGATTTTTCCAGTTATGATTCCTTTCGTGATTGCACGTAATGCGACTAACCTTCTGTTACCCTCTTTTACAATGTATTTACCGTTTTCAATTTCTGAAACAAGTAGTGGTTCGTGAATTTGTTTGTCTATGATAATTTCTTTCATAGTAAGTCGAACATCTTCTTCATCCAAAAGATATTTTTCAATTTCAGCTTCTGACAGTTTTTCTGTGATGTGTCTTAGTCTGATATTTTCAGGATCTAATTTAATATCCTTTAATGCTACAGATTTTGCTTCTTCACATAACGATTCCTTAACCATTGTCATTGAATTTCGTCTCCATCAAATTTTAGCCCGTTACCAATTTCTAACCCCTGAGCGATTGGGATTTTTTTGTGGCATTGGCGGCCACCCCTATTGGAAAATGATGATTTTCTATCCACGCCTAATTAGGGGCTTACTCATTTATTTACATAGCTCTTACCTAAAATCTACTAGTTAAGGCTGGAATATACTTGAAAGTAACCTTAAATAATACCATATTCCATTGGAATAGTAGTTATGGACACGTCAGATCCTAATTCAAAGAAAGAATCAAAGGAAACAGAATATCGTAAAGTTATTGTAAATATTCCAAAACCTTTACTGGATACACTTGATTTGGTTTGTGAGATGAAGTTTTACACTAGAAAGGAAGCAATCAAACAATCAATGCGGGATTTTATTAAAACAGAAATGGGTGAAGATTGGACTTCACCAGTAATGGTAGAATATGAAAAAAAATTGGTTAGTGACGCAATGGTTGGATTGGCTGAAGGTTTAGCACAAGCTTCACAAAGTACAATTGTTAAAAAAGCACAACAAGAACAACAAGCGCAACAACGATATCCTCCACTTTGAGATATAATAGAACAAGAAAATCTTATTCAAGCTAAGGGTGGGGAAATAAAACCAACACAGTTACCTACATCTACAAAACAATCTAAATAAAAATCTAAATAAAAAATCTAAACAATTATAATTCTTTTACAAAGCTAAAGCTAACTAGCTATACCTAAATTTATGTATCCTTATATTATTGAAAGTCGATCTGTATCATCAATGTATTACTATGATATGGATAACTATTCAAAATTTTTAGACGATACAAAAGAATTAAAGAAAAAACTACGACCTAGTGCAGAACAAATTAGTAATAATCTTGAACAACATTTTCCAGGAATTCATTATCACTGGACAAGGAAAAATACATTTAGTTACATTTTTTCTGATTTTAAAGATAAGCCTAAAGGAAGAGTAATAGGAAAAGGCGAATCGGCACTTTTTGCAAAAATAAAAAACCAAATTGATTATGTGATACTGTGTGAAAAATTAGATGGTAAATTTAAAAAAACTGAAGTTGATGGGAAAAAAATAATTCAGGTTAACATTATCAGATTTAAACAACTTTTTCAGAAAGTTGGAAATGCGAAAAAAATAGTTGATCTGTTTTTAGATAAATCTACTCCTGATGAGATTGAAATAGAGGCGGTAAGAGAGCTACTAAAAGACCCATTAAAAATGAAAGAAGCTCTTAATATCGACATTCTATCTCAATATTTTCGAGAACACACAATTAAAAATCCTGACGAATTTACCAAATTTTTAGACTTGCTTGTTACCTTATCTGAAAATCATGAAATCAAAAATGCTGAAGATATGCAAAAAATAATGAGCATGTTTCTACGTTATACACAACATTACAAAATCGAGAAACCTGAACAAATTGAATCTATGATCAATGCAATGATAGACATATTTGAAAAGTATGATGTTGACAAACCTGCACATATTCCAAAAATAATAGAAATAGCAGTAAAATTGCTTAAACATCATAAATTAGAAAGTTTTGAAGAGCTAGAACAGCTAATCAACCTTACAAAATCATCACAAAAATCTCTAGTAGAAAGCTATCCTCTTTTTGAAAAGATCCTCAATGACTTTAGTGCTAAGATCAACAGCGATATTAATGAAGCAGAGATTCGTAATTTCATTCATGCCAATTTATGGATTTTAGATTTCAAGTACATAGGTTATGAAAAGAAAGTAAAAGAGAAAAAAACAGATGCAGGGAATATCGATATATCTCTGTACAAAGATCAATTAGGTAGAAGCAGTTTAGTTATTGCAGAATTTAAAAAACCAGATAAAGAAATTATTTCCACAAAATATCGAGGTAAAAATAAACCTGTCATTCTTGCTGAAGTTGGAAAGGCATTATCTCAAACAATTCACTACATGGAAACACAAAAGAAATCTTATCAAACTATTGATGGAATAGTAATAATGGGGAGAAAAAAGGATGTCAAAGATGAATTTATTGATATTTTCAATAATTATCTTCATGGACTAAAAGTAGTCACATATGATGATCTCTACGAAAATGCTAAGAAGATAATTGCTGCTTTCAAGCCAACAACACAGAAAGAAACTGAGCCTGAAATAGCTAAGAAAATAGCAAGTGATATTGGTGACGATTTAACCAAAATTAAACTACATAGAAATGTACCAGCCAGTGATTCTTTACAAAATTAACATTTGACACTAACTAACTAAGAATTAAGAATTTTTAGGATTAAGAGTTCGTTTCTAATCCGGTTTCATCAAAATTTTGCCAAACAAACCTTTTCCTTTAAGCATTTTTGTATGAGCTTCTGCTGCTTGTTCAAATGTATATTCTGAATCAATAATTGCTCTGATTTTACCCTGGGACATCCAGTACAATCCTTGCTCCAATTCTGTCCTTGTTCCCTGGGTTGAACCAAGAATGTTAGTTCCCTTAAAGAAAACATGACGAAGATCTGTTTGTACATCATAGCCTGTGGTTGCACCGGTTGTAACAATTGTTCCACCATATTTTAGAAGAGTTAGTTCTTTATTCCAATGAGTGCCTCCAATGTGCTCATAAATTACATCAACCC
>JADFLH010000032.1 GCA_022564515.1 Nitrososphaerota archaeon | reverse complement strand
GCAAGAAATGATTCTCAAAGAAATTGGTCAATATCTTTGCACTAAATGTAATTCTAAGGTAGGCGAATATAGAGAATTTGAAAAATTAGGAAACTAACATTTGATACGAACTGTTAATCGACAGTTTTAATGAAATGTTAATTAACATACTGAATTTTTCATATCAATATTTTACGACTAAATTATGGAAAATTACATACACATCCTCAAGTAGTTAAAATCCTAATTCATTCTAATGTTTGTAAGAAAGAAAGCAGTGGATACCAGGAAAACCATA
Source organism: Nitrososphaerota archaeon (assembly GCA_022564515.1). GTDB lineage: Archaea > Thermoproteota > Nitrososphaeria > Nitrososphaerales > Nitrosopumilaceae > DRGT01. The sequence continues at coordinate 15,927 of JADFLH010000032.1, read as the reverse complement.
GCTGCATTCTTTTTTCTTTCAATTACATTATTTGTTAGTTCGTTTACCTTAAGCCTTCCTCAGCAATCTTTTGCATACGAAGAATCAAATGAGATTGCTATTCAAAAGGATGACCTATTTTACGTTACCACACCTTTAACAAAAAAATCTCTTGAAGAGTGTGAGAATATTTATAATGATTATTCAAATTTTGGTGAAAACACCTTCATCAGAAAATACATTAATCATGAATTTGTCGGAAACTGTGTAATGTTATTTGATGATCCAATTTGGGATCATCTGGGTGCAGATAGATATGACAAGCTTTCTGAACAATTATCAAATCTAGTTGATGAACGCATACCAAAACAAGTATTGATGACTATCGAGCCACATTTAATTCTGAAATTAAGTATTCCACAAACTTATCTGATCTCTTATAACGCTTGTACTCTAGATCGAGCTGTAAGGGCGTCTACACTTATTGTGGCTTCTGATACAGAATTTGTTTCAACCATTGGTGTTGGTGAATATAATTTTGTGATACCTCCAAATTACTGCAACGTACATGAAATAAATATTTCAGCTTCTGATCCCAATACTATTAGAATATTGATTCCTAGTGCTAAAGTACCGTTATTAGGAGAATTTAAAGAACCAATCTTATCAAAAACCTTGACAGCCACAGGGAAGACAACACCTGCTAGGGTACACAAGCTTGAAGTTTCTGTGGGTAGGCTATCGAATCTTTTACAGGTTGACAGACCATTAACCGAAAATGAACTAAAACAGTGTGATGCGTTTTATCAGGATTTTCTTTCACTTGACGGCGATGATTTTGCTCTACGCTATCGGTATCAAAAATTTGTAGGAGATTGTGTTTTGCTCTATAATGATCCAATTTGGAATTATGAAGTAAAAGACAAACTGTATACACTTAATCAACAACTTGCAAAGTTACGTGACCCTCCTGAATTGAAAGAAAGCAAGCTAGCTATCCCAGAATGGGTTAAAGATAACGCAAAATGGTGGTCAGAGGGGCAAATCGATAACTCTGATTTTGTAGGGGGGATCCAATATCTGATCAAAGAAGACATTGTATCGATACCTGATTTACCCGAACAAGCATCGGCAACAGCTAAAGAGCACGTTCCTGATTGGATTAAAAACAATGCAGGTTGGTGGGCAGATGGTCTTATTTCAGAAGATGATTTTGTTTCTGGAATGAAGTGGTTAGTTGAAAATGGGATAATTCGAGTCTAATTTTCATTTGATACGATGTTCATAAATCTAAACAGACATGATCTTAAATAGAAATTTTTACAAAAAGCGACAAGAATGAAATTTCCTGCCTCAAAGTATGATGGAAAATTCGCGTCTAATGGACTTTTAATTTGTGCTGACTGTGGCAGTATAAATACCAAAATACGTAGCGAGGGAATATACTGTATTGAATGCAAAAACTTCCGACTTTATCACAATTCAATAAATCTTCAACAAATTATACTCACATCATAATCCTCTGAATGTACAAACTGTCGATGAAAAAACTAGTTTAATGCAATTTCAAAATTTAAATATCTACATTATATTTTCTGAAAAATTTCCCGATCAAGTCATGATAAAGTTTAATTAAAATGGTTTAATACTTGCAGAATTTACGAAACTCGTGCAAGTTTGTGGAGTAGATGATGCGGGTAGAGGTTCCTTATTAGGACCACTTGTAATTGCTGGGGTTTCTGTAAAAAAAGAAAAAATCAGAAAACTAAAATCTATGGGAATAAGAGATTCAAAAAAATTAACTCCAATACAAAGAGAAAAACTTTATAAAAAGATTATCAAATTCGTTGACAATTATTATGTTGCAAAAATTAATCCCTACACTATAGATAAAAGCGTTTTCAAACATGACCTTAATAATTTAGAAGCAAAATACATGGCAAAGGTGATTTCAAAACTTAAGCCACACATTTCATATGTTGATTCTTGCGATGTTAATCCTTCAAGATTTGGCAAGAAAATTTCAAAGCTTGCAAGAAACGATCGAGTCAAATCATATCACCATGCAGATAATAGATTTGTCATCGTTTCAGCAGCATCAATTATAGCAAAGGTTAATCGAGACCGAGCCATAAAAAAAATTCAAAAAAAATACGATATAGGAAGCGGTTATCCCTCAGACACAAAAACTGTGGAATTTGTGAAAAATTGCTTGTTAACTAGGAACGAAATGCCAATTTTTGTTCGTTCCAGTTGGAAAACAATTCAAACCATATTAAATAAGATCTAATTGTTTGCATGAAACTTGGCAATTACCATAGCATGATCTTTGTCAAATGGCTGAAGATCGATTTGCTGAAGAATCTTAAAATTTGTTTGTAATTTTTTAGATTCATTTTCTATAACTTTCTTTGGTGACTGGGTAACATCAATACTTCTTGTTTTAATTATCAAAAAAAGATGCCCTACGTTTTTTAGATATAATTTACAATTTGCGATTGCAATTTCAGTTTGATCTGGCTGTGCAATATCTGAATAAACAATGTCTACTTTATCATATACTGAAAAGTAATCCTTTGGCTGTCTAGCATCTTGAATAATCGGAATAATGTTTTTTCTATGTGATGCCACTCTATCAAGAAAATCTCTTGCAACCCTGCTTGAATTCTCAACACCAAAAAGAATACCTTTTGGTCCAACAATGTCAGATATGTGACTAATCGTTGTTCCTGTTGAAACTCCAAGATAAAGCACGCTTGAATTTTCTTTGAAAGGAAATTCTTCCAAGTTATTCATGAGGGCAGCAGCCAGTTTACTTCTAAAAGGGTCCCACATTCTGTATTCTATCCCTTTTTTACTAACTAATTTTTCTTTGTAAACTTGGTTACCGGGAACTAGGTTTTTAGTCGCAAGCTTGTTTTGACCTTCTGTTTTTATCCAAAAAATATTTTTCCTATCCTCTACCAAATTTCTTTCTCTTTTTTTTCATCATTTTGATTTTTTTCTTTTTCGTTTTTGACTTGAAGTCATTCCTTTTTTCAAATTTAGTAATTTTTTTAAAATCTTTTTCAACAGGCTCTTTGTTTCTTAAACCAATTTCTTTAACTCGTACATTTAGTTTCTCTAGCAAAGTTTTGTTTAATTTACCATCGTAAACATCTACTCTTGAAGCAATTGCTGCCTTGCCTGCTACTGCTCTGGCAATTTTTCCTCTTTGCCATCTTGGTGCAGGGTGCACCATAGCATGTTGAAACAACAATCCATGTTTTGGTGGCTGAGAACCTGTCTTTAAAGACCTGAAAAGTGCCTTTTCTGCACCTAATACTTGGATGGTGCTAGCTGGCATGACGGCTAGTTTTTTTAGACTGCCAGCACGAGCTATTATTCTAGCTCCGACCACAGGTCCAAGTATGACAGAAATATTTGGAGCAACTATATTCATTTGAGTTTCAACATGATCTTCTAATTTTTTTCTAAGCTCATAAAGTTCAAGAAGTTGTTTTGCTAATGATTGAACGATTGATAAATTTTCTGGGGAAATATCTCCGCCTCTACTTTTTTTTGAAACAAGTAAAAGCATTTCTACCTTTGACTCAGGAAAACCTGCATCCTCAAACACCCTTTTTGTAAGGTCTTCTCTTTTTCCTGCAAGAACAATTTGTGAATAGCCTATGATACTATCAATAATGTTGTCCAGCTCAGGAAAATGAAGGCCATACCACTCTCTTACCAGGGAACTTATTCCATTGATTATGCGATCAATTTCATCTAGACTACTGACTGATTGAATTATATGAAGATCAGGGCTTTGTGAGACTTCAGAAATTTTGGATGATGAAAGCTGTAAAGCAAAATCGCGTAATTTTTTCATCACATCATCATTATCTTTTGCAAAATCTGCCTCAATCAAGATTTTAGGTTTGGAGGTTTGAATTTTCTCGATTTCATCATTACTCATTAATTGGGCATCAATTGAATTTCGTTTTAGAATAGAGAAAAGAGAATCATTGTTTGTCTCTACAACTACATCAAGCTTTGAAACATAATCAACAAGTTCTGAAATATCGGCCTTGCCATTTTTTATTGATAAATAATCATCAATTTGATTAGAAAATGGAAAAGCTTTCAAATATTTTTGGTCTTCAAACATTATGATACCTAACTCTGTTAAAATTACAGAATGCATGACTAGTTGACTTGACTACACTCCATTAAAAAAGGTAACAACCATTAAAACAGAATCAACTGTTATATTCAAAAATTAGTTTAGGTTTAACAGTGGAACAAAACATCTCAACAAAAATAGGTTCCTTAAATCTGGAAAAACCTATCATCCTTGCATCAGGAATTCTGGGAATATCACTTGATGTATTTAATCGAATTTATAGAGCAGGCGCCGGCGCTGTTGTCACAAAATCACTAAGTAAAGAACCGTGGGAAGGTTATGCCAATCCTACTATTTTTAGTGTTAAAGGTGATGGTTGGTTAAATGCAGTTGGCCTTTCAAACCCTGGAGCTGCCCACTTTGCAAAAATGATAGAGTCAAACAAGGAAGTTCCAATTATTGTAAGTCTAGTTGGTTCGGTGGAAGACGATTTTGAATTCATGATAAAACAATTTAAAAATTGTAAAGTGGCTGCATATGAGTTGAATTTGTCATGTCCACATGTTGATAAAGTAGGCTTGGATGTTGGCGACGATCCTGAACTTGTTAAAAAAATTGTAAAAGCCGTCAAAGCAGCAACAAATGTTCCGGTGTTTGTGAAAATTGGACTTGGTACGATAGATTATCTGGAAACTGTTAGTGTAGCAATTGAGGCAGGAGTTGATGGAATCACCGCAATTAACACTCTCAGGGCGATGGCAATTGATGTGGAAACAGAACGACCAATTCTTAGTAACAAAATTGGTGGATTGTCAGGTACTCCCATAAAACCTATTGCAGTTAGGTGTGTTTACGAAATCTCATCAAAATTTAATATCCCTATCATGGGTTGTGGTGGAATATCAACTTGGGAAGATGCAGTTGAATTTGTCCTTGCAGGTGCTTCAGCTGTTCAAATTGGAAGTGCTGTAGCTGATAGTTGGACTCAAATTTTTGACGAAATTAACGTAGGCATAAGTAATTACATGGTGAAAAAGGGATTTTCAAAATTTGAAGAGATGGTTGGGCGTGCTAAGAGATCCTAACCATCCAGTAATTTGTAAAATAGAAAAGGTAATTGATGAAACACCTACCGTTAGAACTCTAATTTTTTCTGATGAGGAAATGGCCAAAGTGCTACCAGGACAGTTTGCAATGGTTTGGGTTCCAGGAATTAATGAATTACCAATGAGTGTTATGATTTCTGAGGAAGAAGGCAAAGCGGCATTTACTATTAGAAGACTTGGAAAAGCCTCAACAGGATTATACAATGTGGGTGCAGGTGAAAATATTGGAGTTAGAGGACCATACGGCAATTCATTTACTATCAAAGAAGGAAAGCTTTTGCTTGTAGGAGGAGGAACTGGTCTTGTGCCATTAATACGATTACTAACTTTTGTGCAACCTACAGATGATGTAACTGTTCTCATTGGAGCGAAAACAAAGAATGAAGTCTTCTTTGAGGGTTTGGCCAATCGAATTATTACAAAAAATTCTCACAAAGTTATTGTTGCGACAGATGATGGTTCTTATGGAGAAAAAGGCCTTGTGACAGAAATTGTAGAAAAAATTATCAATAAAAATCAATTTGATGCTGTTTACACATGTGGTCCAGAACTTATGATGCACAAAACAGTCCAACTATCAAATGAAAAAGGAGTTTTTGTTCAAGCAAGTATTGAACGAATGATGAAATGTGGAATTGGAATTTGTGGTAGTTGTTGCATGGGAGAGGATCTTGTTTGCCGTGATGGAACTGTTTTTGATGGAGATCACTTATTGTCAAACAAAGAATTCGGGTATACCTTCAGGAACAAGGCTGGAATAATTGAGAAATACTGATTATGGCCAGCAAGGTTTAAAATAAATTAAAAAACAGGGGGGTGAGGGCAAAAATGGGACATCCAAAGATCGTATTAACTGCAGATAGAACTCTTATGTCTCCTTATAGAAACCTGTCTTTGGCGACTTTTTTTGGTTGCGCTCCAGCTCTTGATCCGGGAAGAGATAAGAATAGTTTTTGGTATAAAATTCTCGGACAACAAGTTACTCCAAAAATACTTTTTGATTTTATATGTAATCCTATTACACACACAAACGGAGTTGCAGACTATGCACCATATGGTCTTAGAAAGGTTGAGGCAAGTTTGCTCCGTGATGGATTTAAACGGGAAGATGTAGTTGTTGCACATCCTGATCATATAGAGAAATTTATTGGTCCAGAAACACAAGTTGTCGGTACATATGAAATGGATCCCCTTGGGATGGGTCCTGTAACCATGACATTCACTTATGGACGTAAACACATTTCCTACGATGAGTTTTACTGTAAAGATCTACACATGCGAATAAATGCTGCAAAAAAAAGGACTGGCAGCAAAGCAAAGGTTGTAGTTGGTGGGTCAGGAACATGGCAGTACAACTATGACCCAGCAAAAATCGAAGAATACGGTCTTTATGCACTTTTAGAAGGAGAGTTAGGTGGAATTGCACCTGAAATAGACGGACATGCTGGTAGATTCTTCAGTTATCTGATGAATGGTGATTTTGAAAACATGGATCCTTTCAGAAAAAGAAGTGACTTTAAAGTAAACATAAAAGAATTTGAAAGAGATGGAAAAAAACTACATGGAAGATTCATTAACTTTTGGGATAGACCTGACATAGACGAAATTCCCGATATTGTAGAACCAAGTATGCACGGCATGATAGAAGTGATGCGAGGTTGTGGTCGTGGTTGCAAATTTTGTGATGTTACTTTAAGATCATTAAGATATTATCCACCTGAAAAGGTCAAAAGAGAAATAGAAGTAAACTTGAAGCACGGTCAAACATCTGCTTGGATCCACAGTGATGATATTTTCGTTTATGGTATGGATCCAAGAACAAGTAAACAAATGGAACCAAACAGAGAAGCCTTAGAAGAGTTGTTTAGCGTAATCATGTCTACCAAAGTTATGTCTACCAAAATTAAACACACAAATCCGACACACGGAACCCTAGCAGGCGCAATTGCAGATGAAAAACTTATTCCAAACTTGTCTAAAATAATAAAATCAGGTCCTGATAACGTGATTGGAATTCAATGTGGTCTTGAGACTGGTAGTGTAAGATTAATTGATAAATATGCTGATAGGAAGTTAGCACCATATAAGCCCGAGGAATGGCACTGGCTTGTAAAGGAAGCAGTAAAAACTTTAAATGAACACTATTGGATTCCTGCGTTTACTTTGATTATGGGTCTTGATAATGATGAAACGCCTGAGGATGGATGGGAAACAATTAACCTTATCAGTGAATTGGAAAGAGAACAGCCAGAATCCATGTTTACTACAACTTCACTTACCTTTGTACCAATTGGGTTACTTGAAAAATCAAAATTTTTCGATATTGGAAATGAACTATCTCCTACTCAATTAGGTGTGCTGTACAAAACTTGGCAGCACAACCTCAAGTATGGAATACGGAAATTCATGACTAAGACAGGTAAACATGGTATAAGAAAATACTTTTTTAACCTACTTGCAAGGACACTCGGTGGAATGCCATTGACTCAAATGGAGCGATTTGCAAGAAGAAGTAGCCCTGAACACGAAAGGGTAGTGGAAAAAATCAAGGTAAAGTACTGGTAGTTTCTAGACAATATTTTCAATCTATTGGACAAGTAGAAAATTGAGTAAAGTCACTGTAGAATAAAGTGATAAGAATGGTTTCAAAAAGAACTTTTTATGCACTAATATGAGTCACAGTTTGCTTTAAATTCTAAAAAATGCCGTACTTGCTTGTTTCCATCTCTTCTTTTATGGCAAGTTTAAATCGTGGAATTTTTTGCTCCATCTTATTTGTAAGCCACGAAAGAAATTTTTTTTCAATTCCCTTTCCTTTTAATTTATTAAAATCAGAACCCATCTGAACCGCTAATTTTTGTACAATGTCCATGTTCACGCTTACTACAAAAAAGTGCCAACCAAAGGCAAATTCAGAATCTGTAACCACAAAATCGTTTTCTCCATGGACCATCTCCTTAAGAAGAGTAAGCTGCTTTTTGATTTCCTTACTTGTTTTATCATAGTCTATTGAAGAAACGTTGATGTTAATTCTTCCCTGCATAGGAAGGTTTGGCTATTTTCTAAATAAAAGGATTACACCAGAAGATTACTTTTTTAGAAGATGCTCAACCTCAATGTTGAAATAATTACGCAAGATTCCCATGTATGCCTTGATAGGTTCTGGAATTTCATCACCACATGTAACTCCCAAGTTCTTTGCATTAATCCAGATCATGAGTGATTGTATTATAGTAAGAAATCTTTCATTTATTGCTTCAGGAGAACCAATTGCCTTTGTGTAACGTTCAGCAAATTCCCAAGCTGTCACAAAATCAACACATTTGACACCAAATATTGCTAGTATCTGTTCTTGAAGATCTTTTGCAGGTTTGAATGGAACTTGGTTTATGATAAATGGAAATTCAATCTTTGAAGGAAGACATCCCAGTAAAGGACTCCAAATTGTTATGATTTTGCATCCTTCTTTGAGTTTTTCAAATTTTTTCATCATTTTTTCTATTATGTTATAATCTGTAAACCAAAACAGAATGGTGGTAGCATCATCAAACTCTATATCAAGAATATCTTTACAAATGAACTTTCCATCAAGATTTTTTTCGTGAAGCAATTGATTTGCAACTTGAATCTTTTTACTATCGTTATCTATGCCAACTGCACTTTTTACGTGAAATTGTTCTAAAGCGATTTGAATGCCTCTTCCATCACCACAGCCTAGATGATAAAAAATATCATCGGTTCCTAACTCAACAAACTTGAAAATTTCTTTTAGAGAACGTTCATTAAGTTGAACATCTTCACCGGACATAATGCCTTGAGGAAGTGATTGCAGATATTCTTCAATTTTCAATGTCATGTATTTGGTTTTTTAGGGATTTATTCTCTTATGCTTTCTAATTTTGAGACTGCCTGCCATAAGCTGACTCTAACATAAGATGGCATATTTGGATCTTGTGTGATATCATCTAACATGCTAATTGCATTTGCAGCTCTTACAGACATGGAATCCTTATCACTTTTCAAAGAATTAACCAAGTCTATTGTACTTTTTTTAATAGTTTTAGGAGTAGCGTTGTTTGCAGCAAGCTGCTCTAATATTTGAATCGCACCTTTCAAAGCCTCCTTATTCTGATTTTCATCTACCAACTTTTTCACCTTCAATTGAATTAATATAATTCTTAATTTATACCTCGACGAAAACGTCGTCTGATTCGACAACAACTTTGTAAGACATTAAATCGTTAATTTTTGCTGGAAATTTTGCAAGTTTACCTGTTTTGCAATCAAATTGAGCACCATGCCAATCACAGATAACAGTTGATCCATCTAGTTTTCCCTCAGATAGACTACCTCCGGCGTGGGTACATGTATTATCCATGGCAAAAAAACTACCATCAATGTTTATTAGAAGAATTTCTTTTCCATCCACTGAAACTTTATGAAGCGTCCCAGGAGTAATGTCAGATGTTTTGCTGGCTTTTATCATAGTCATTATACGAGTTCGTTTAACTATTCTTAATAATTTTTCTGATGTAAACTAGATGTGATTGTGAAAAAAGCTTCAGCCTCAGATAAAGACAAAGTACTTGAGTTTTGCCAAAAAACGTTCTCATGGGGAGATTACATTTCTAATGTCTGGGATTATTGGATGAAAGAAGGCGACTTGTTGACAATTCATGAAAAGGGTTCCCCAATAGCAATTTGTCATGCTTCATTTAACAAAGAAGGAAAACAGGTGTGGATAGAAGGAATTCGTGTAAATCCACTTTTCAGAAGAAGGGGATATGCATCATTACTAATTAGAAAAGCAGAAAATCTTGCAAGACAAAATGATTGTACAACAGCATATATGCTTATTGCATCTTCTAATGTAAAATCCATAAACCTTGCAAGAAAACTCAACTACAAAAAGTATGAGAACTGGAATTTCTATTCTCTTATTCCAAAAAAGATTGACCAAAAACAAAAGATCAAGTTTGTAAACTATGAAGAAAAATTACCATCTGTTCTGTTCCCATCCAATTTTTTCTTTGTTAAATCATGGCGATGGCTTCCACTTGATGATTTCTCAATGTCGTCTTTGATCAAAGAAAAAAGAATAATATACTTTGGAAATGATAACAATATAGAGGGTTTAGCAATTCTTACAGATTCTGAACATTTTAATGATACAATACTTATCACAATTATTTTCGGTTCGATAAATGGCTTAAAGGAAATTTTATCTTATGTTCAGAATTTTGGACATCAAGAAAAATACAAACGAATTCAAATACTTACCAAATTAAAATATCTACCAGAAAATGAAAATCTTGAGTATCAGTTTTCGTTTTATCTTATGAAACAAAAAATTTAGTTATTTTGGTTTAAACTGAACTGTATTTTTAATATAGCCTAAATTTTCAATTTCCATTTCTATTTCATTTCCATCTTTTAGATATTCTAGTTGAGGATTTTTCAGAGTAACTCTTGCAGGTGTTCCAGTAGTTATAATATCGCCCTTCTCTAAGGTCATTACACTACTTAATTTTGAGATAATTTCTGGTATTTTCAAAAGCATTTTGCTAGTTGATGAATTCTGTCTTATCTCACCATTGATCTTTGTGGTTAATCGGAGATTTTGAGCATCTGTAATTTCATCAGCGGTTGTAATCCAAGGACCGCATGGAGCAAAAGTATCAAAACTTTTTCTTAGTGTAAATTGATTATCGCTAAACTGAATGTCTTGTGCAGACACATCATTGAATACCATATATCCAAAAACGGTATTTTTTGTTTCAGACGCTGCTACATTCTTGCATGTTTTTCCCAAGATTATTGCCAATTGTACTTCGTAATCCAACTGAGTAACAAAATCAGGGCAAACTATACTCGAATAAGTGCCACAAAGGGCCGTTCTGGGTTTTAGAAATATGATTGGGTCTTTTGGCGGTGATAATTTTTGCTCTTCTATATAATCTAAGTAATTATACGCTAGGCAAATAATTTTAGAAGGGTTTGGAATCGGTGCTAGAAATTTGAATTTTGATAATTCAGCTCCATATGGCAATAAAGGCAATTCATTTTTAACTTCATCATACCAGCCATCAAACAAAAAATCCTTAACATTGTGAGGAATTGGGACCCCTGTTTCAAAAATTATTTCATCTTTTGTTGCAACACGTCCATCTTTTACAAAACCAAAAGTTTCAATATCTGATTTAATTAATCTAGCTATTTTCATATTAAACTCACTTGTGGGTAAAAATTGCTTGGTTCTGCGAATCCTTCCTACAATAACCAAACCTCACAAATTGTATTTCAGATCCTTCTGATAATTCCAGATAGTGAGATTCAGAATACACTTCTAATTCTTCCAAACTATTTTGATTATATTCGCCATCCACAAATAATGACTTTGGAATTAGAATTTTTAATTGATGAGAATTTTTTTGTGAAACCCATTGAAATTTTGGGTAGTCCACATTCATATCATCTCCAATAAATTCTCCTTCTAACTGGTGACCAGTTTTTGTAATCGAAATATTACCTAAACCTATTAATCGTATCTTACTTCCAGACCTAAGATTATTTGCATCTTCAGATGAAATGAATAAATTTTCATCAAACTCAATCTTTCTTTTTCCCATTTCTTTTGTTGGATGATTAGATAATTCTACAGATGATGACGGCAAATTTTTGATAACCAACTTTCGTGGATTTTTAACCATGTAAAGTCTTATACTATCGCTGTCCACTAACTTTCGATTAAATGATTCTAAAGCATCAAAAGGTGCAAGCGTATTTGATTTTGTAAAACCTAATGAGAGAATGAATTTTCTTACAGCTTCTGGTCTAATCCCTCTTCTTCTCAGAGCCTCTAATGTAGGTAATCTAGGATCATCATACCAAGAAATCTTTCCTTCTTCAATGAGTGGCTTAATAACTCGCTTTGAAACAGGCATTCCCTTGAATTCTAGCCTCGAAAATTCCATCATCCTTGGTTTTCTCATTTTTAAAGCATCCAGAATTGAATAATAAAGCTCATTTCGAAGTTCGTATTCCTTGGACCTAAAGGCATGGGTTATTCCATCAATGCTATCCTCAATAGCAACAGCAAAGTCGTAGTTTGGCCACACTCTAAATTTATTTCCAAGCAAAGGATGCTTGGCATCTATTACTCTAAACAAAACTGGATCACGCATTACTGTGTTTTTTGATTTCATATCTCCTCTGAATCTAACAACTGCTTCACCAGGTTTGTATTTTTCAAACATTTTATGCCATCTGTCGTTATTTTGATCTGGATCACCAAAGCTACATTTGCAAGCTTTCATCTCTTTTCGATTTTTGCTAATAATGTCACGTTTGCAAGTACAAATGTAAGCATTACCAGAACTGACTATTTCTAGGCCCTTTTCATAGAATAATTCCATATCATCAGAAGTATTTTTTACAACATCATATTGTATCCCAAGCCATTCAAGACCAACCTTAATCGCAGCATAATATTCAAGCCGTTCATTTTCGGGATTTGTATCATCCATTCTTAAAATTTTTTTTCCACCATACATGTTAGCATATTCTTCATTGATTATGGCTGCTTTTGCGTGACCTATATGGGGGTAACCATTAGGTTCAGGGGGAAAACGTGTGACTACCTTTCCTTGTTCAGCTCCTTCAAGTGAAGGAAGTCCTTCTCTTTGCTTCTGTTTTTCTTTAGGGGCAAGAATTTCTGGAAACTCTTTTTCAATTTCTGATTTCTGCTCTGTAAGAGAAATTTTGTTTACTTCATCAACAATTAAGGAGATTTCTTTTGCTATCTCATTTATTTTGATTCGAAGTTCAGGTCTTGTGCTTAAAATTTTTGGTATAACAATTTTGTCTCTTGTTTGTCCATGATGCTCTACTGCATTTTGTAGGGCAATTTTTCTAATCTCTTTTTTTAATTCTTCATCCAAGTCACAAACTCCTATTTACAACGAAATCTAAAAGTGAAAGCAATTCTTTTTTGGCGATTCCAGAATAGGAATTTAGCGATTTTTTAGCTTTTTTAGCATATTTAAGAGCTTGATCACGAACAGTTTTTTCGATTCCCAAGGACCTGATAACCATCAAAGCTTGATCGATATCTTTTTTCTTGGCTTTTTGATTTCCAAAGGAACGAAGGATGATTTTTTTATCTTTTCGGTTTGCCTTTTTTAATGCAAGTAAAATTGGAAGTGACTTTTTACCTTCTCTCAGATCATTTCCTACTGGTTTTTTTGTCACTTTCGGATCTCCCAAGACTCCTATAAGATCATCAGTGATCTGAAATGCAATGCCCAAGTTTTTTCCAAATGAAGAAAGATTTGTTATGTCTTTTCTGTTTGCTTTTGCACAAATTGCACCTATAGAGCATGAAGCATCAAACAAGGCAGCTGTTTTTTTACTAATCATTACTATGTATTGACTTTGAGTTGGAATCGTTTTACTTTCAGCCAATCGGATATCAAGAAGCTGTCCTTCACAAACATCTACACAGGCTTTAGCTAATCTTGAAACTAGTTCAGTAGTGGATTTAGATGGAAGATTTGTTTTAGATAATACTTGATATGCTTTTGAAAATAAAACATCTCCAGCTAAAATTGCCATAGGAATTCCAAATTTTTTGTGGGTCGTTGGAACACCATGACGCATATCATCATTATCCATTATGTCATCATGAACAAGAGTAAAATTATGAATCATTTCAACAGCGCCTGCTGCAGGTATTGCATCACTATATCTTCCACCTAAAATCCGACAGCTTTTAAAAACCATGAACGGTCTTAGTCTTTTTCCACCAGTTTCTATAAGATGTGAAGCAGCATCATAAAGTTGTGATGGCTTTCCTTTTATCTTTGCACCAAGAAAACGATTAACAATTTTTGCATTTTTTTTGAGATGAAGTGCATTCATTAATTGACTAATCTCCATCTATTGTCGTGAAAATGATATTTTATCGATTCCTCTAAGGATTTTCTTATGTCAGGTTTCATCCAAGACGATAGAATTAATTTGTGTTTTTCAAGCGTGACTTTTTCTGAAGATGGCAACAAAAATAACGCGATTAACATCCATGGACAAAAAATCTGAGGATTTTTTTCCAATTCTTGTTTCAATTCGTTTGCTGAGATGAATTTTACCTCACTTATTTCATCCTCAACTATTTTGAAGTTTGATAAATTTTCAACTATGCCAATCAATGTTCCACAAATCTCGTTTTCAGAACCAACATCTTTGTATGTAATATGGTATTCAAACTTCATTAGGTAATTCATTTTACATGGAATCCCCAATTCCTCAGGCATTCGTCTTTCTGCTGATGAAACATACGTTTCAGTTTTAGTAGGATGACTAGCAAATGTGCCATCCCAATCTCCTGACCAGAGTATTTTACTAGAACTCCTTTTAGTGATAACTAGTTTACTTTTTTTATTAAACAAAAGTGCAGTAAAAGCACGATGTAATTTTCCGTTTGGAAGATGACATTTTACTTTTTCCTCTAAACCAATTTTATTATCATTTTCATCAACAAGGACTAGATGTTCTTCTACCACTTTTTCATCCTCTAAACAAGGTTCCATAGAACTTTTTTCTTTTTACTGCATCAATAATTCTTTGAGGTTTGTTTCCATTTACAAAAAATACCTGTAACCCTTGTTTAGAAATTTTTGTAGCTTCCTCCACTTTACGCCTCATTCCCCCTGTAACATCCTTAGAAGATTTTGAAATTAATAGCTTTTCACCTTTTAATTCATTAATTAGTTTTTTAGTTTTTAGATTTGAATAAAGTCCATCTATATTCAAAACAAAAATAGATAATTTGGGTTTTAGAATAGTTGCTAAAATTGTCATAATTCTATCCCCTGACAAGATATATGATTTTTTTTGGCCATACCACAAAGCATCTCCAAAGGTAACGGGAATTAATCTGGATTTTGCAATCTTTTCGATTTCTATTATCTTTTTTCTTATTGGCTTATCGCCGATTACAAAATCTGTTGGGGGCAAGCAGTAAGGATTTAACTTGTACTTCAAAAACGAATCAAGAATTATTTTGTTTAACTCGACCATTGAATTTTTTACAACAGATACTCCATGGACGTTATATTTTGCGGGTTTAGTATGCATTTTGAATTTTACAGACCAATAATGCCCAAATGAACCACCTCCATGCACAATAATTATGGGCTCCTCAATTTTTTTGAGTGTGCGAACTATATTATCCAAAGTGTTCGGTCTTGGCGTTGTGGCTTTTTCTTTGTTGGTGATAATTGAACCACCAAGTTTTATAAGAATCATGTTTGTCTTCAAACAAATAGGTAGTTAAAAAGCATCGGGGATATAGACAAGAGCTTTTTTGTGGCCCATACGGAAGTAAAGACGAACGTAATCACCAGAGTTTATTTTTTAACATTTGATACGAACTGTTAACAAAGCGTTAGAAGGAAAACAGAAAAGTAGAAAGGAGATTGAAAAGTTACTTTATGAAACAAATGGAGTATTAACTAAACTATGAGCGATCAGAATTTAATTTATCAGGAAGAATAAGATTAACTTTTATATCAATGGCCAAACCTCAAAGAACTCAAGAATTTCCATTGTCAGTTTTTACTCTCGTACATGATATTAAGATAAAGAAAATTCAACACAAGAACCAGTCTGACTGATTTTTATAACTTTGTTTTAAATTGTAGTTCATTAAAACCAAAAGATAGTGCCTTTAACTAAACC